>NZ_JAUBTF010000010.1:0-147330 GCF_036702355.1 Microcoleus sp. D3_18_C4 | reverse complement strand
TACAATTATGAGTTAGCTCTAGGGGGCTAAATTTAAAACTTCTGATTATAACATATATCTTTTTTGCAAGAGGTCTATTATCCCAGATACTCGATCGGGGAAACTGCAACCGCTACTGTTACCGCAGAACCCGCCCTAACCCCTCCTTGTGAAAGGGGGGGATTTTTGTTGCGAAATATTTGTTTAGGGACTAAGAGGGGATTTGAACCGCAGATAAACGCAGATGGACGCTGATGATTGATGGATATCTGCGTATATTCGCGTTCATCTGCGGTTAAAATTTCTTCGATCGCACAAAGTGCTGCGGCTTCTGCTACGCTGGGCGTACCGACTGCTTTTGCTGCAATATTTGAAGGATTGGGGACTTCTACAGAAGTTAAAATGTCAGCCGCAAAGGTTTGTAACGGCCAATTTCGCTCTTTACAAAGTTCTAACAAGCCGACTTCACCTGCTTTAGTGTCTATTGTAGCAATACCTGCGATCGAACTTTCCGCTAAATGATAAGCACGGCATACTTGTTTAATCGCAGTTTCGATTAATTCTCGCCCTGTTCCGCGTTCGCAACCTACCCCTATCCACAACACTCTTGGATGCCACTGAACCTTTGGCAAAGCAGATTCCGGCGAAAATCTTCTCTGGGTGAAACTAATCCAAATTCGGGCTTTGATAGTTGATAGATTTTCCCCCTCCCAATACAAAGAATGTTTTTCGGGCAGGCTGTTGTGCCACAAAGTAGAACCAACTTCTTGAATTACTTCGACAGTTTCCCCTCTAGCAAGAGCCGCCGCCACTCCAGTCCAGTCACCTTCGCCCCGGCTCCAACCGCTGGGAATGTCTAGCATATCTAAAGTAAATTCATCGCTCATTCTTCAGTTATCTATTCTCTAGTTTCACTGCGACCGCAATCTAAAAAAAAACTTAACACTCTGTTGAGTGAAAATTTTGGTATAATTGTAGCACAAACTACAAAAAAACCAACATTTAAGATGGTAGAACTAAATCAGTTACTGTTAGAGTTTGAAAGCAACCTCAAATGGGAAGGAGTGACAAAAGAATGGATAGAGCGGCGGGAAAGTTGGGTGAGCGATGTGGCAGCATCAGTTAACCTGACATATCTAGCAGAATTGCTAGTTGAATTGGAATCTAACTTGCAGTGGGAATCGGTAGATATTCAGTGGCAAGAGCGTCGGGACCGTTGGGTACAAGAATGTCTGGCAGCATCGATTGTTCAAGAAGTATCAAGTTTATTGCTGGAACTTGAAACCAATACCAATTGGAAAGCGGTGACAGATGAATGGCAGCAGAATCGCGAGAAATGGGTACAGGAAATGCACAAGTTTAACGAGTAGTTTCGAGGGTTAAGAGCCTGCAAATATGCGTTTCCAGGCTCTAAATTTTCCTAATGACTAATCACTAATTCTTTATCTTTCAGCCAAACCCCATTCAGAAAAATATCTGCGAGTCCTTCAGCCATTTCCTGCATTTGCGGCCGAGAAGCATTCGGCTTCATAATCGTATTTTGACTGAAGGGCGCGACTGCAAACATTCCCAAAAATACCTGAGCGACAATCTTCGGATTCATCTTTAGATAAACTTGTTTTTCCATCGCAGTTTTCCAAAAAATCTCAGCCACATAGCTCATTATAAAAAACCAACAGTCTAAATGAATAAAATTTGTACAATTCTAGCACAAACTGCAAACAAGACCAAATTTAATATGGTAGAACTAAACCAATTACTGTTAGAGTTTCAAGCCCACCTAAACGGGGACGCAGTGACGGAAGAATGGAAAGAACGTCGCAACTGTTGGATGAGCGAGGTGTTAGCAGCAAGTGACGAAAAACACCTCGCCAAATTGCTAGTTGAATTAGAATCAAATTTTCAGCGAGAAGCAGTACAAAGTCTCTGGAAAATGATCCGTGAAAGTTGGGTAGAAGAATGTCATATAGCCTCGACGCTAGAAGAAGTATCAAGTCTCTTGCTGGAACTTGAAAGCAATACAACTTGGGAAGTAGTGACGGATGAATGGCAGGATTATCGCGAGAAGTGGGTGCAAAAGATGTACGAGTTTATAGAGTAAGTGGGGAGTAGTGACTACTTATTGGTTATTGGTTATTGATTATAATGACCAATAAGTAACAACCAATAAATAACCCATAACTAATTATTCATCTTTTAGCAAAACCCCATTCAGAAAAATATCTGCGAGTCCTTCAGCCATTTCCTGCATTTCTTGCGGAGAAGCATTCGGCTCCATAATCGTATTTTGACTGAAACCCGCGACTGCAAACATTCCCAAAAATACCTGAGCGACAATCTTCGGATTCATCTTTCGATAAACTCCTTTTTCCATCGCCGTTTCAAAAAAAGCCTCAGCCACATCGCTCATTTTTCCGATGACTTCCAACTGAATTCTGTCGCGCAAATCCGGGTGAAATTGCGCCTCCAAAAAACACACCCGCATCATGTCGCTATTCTCGCGGATATTCAGCATCCGCCGCCGCATCACCTGAGCCACTGCTTTGTAACTGCCCATCTCACTCAATTCAGTCAGCAAATCCGTCAGCAACTCCACCCATCCTTCCGTCGCCACCTCAATCAAAATAGCTTTTTTATTATCAAAATGCCGAAATAGCGTACCCTCGGCTACCCCCGCCGCCGCTGCTAAATCACGAGTTGTCGTGCCGTCGTATCCGCTGCGGGCAAACAACCGCTGAGCTGCTTGTAAAATTCGCTTCTTAGTTTCTGTTTCAGAAGGAGGAGACTGATTAAAAATTCGCATGGCTTTGCAATCGGTAATTGGCAACTTGGAACTACGGGTTCGGGACTAAATGGCTAAATAATGTTAAGTTTTAAGTTGTGCGCGGCTTTTATCCCAAACTTAAAACTCCTCGCCGGGCTCCAGACCCTTTTTGAGATTTGCTGTATCAGCCTAACATCTGCGGCGCAACAGATCGCTTATGCCTCCAAAAATCTTTATCCTTAGAAAAGAATGCCTGGCCACCGAGCACAAACATTTTTTTGTTTGACAATCCAAAATCTAAAATCTAAAATCTACAATCGAATGACCCCGCAGTTCCAAAAACCCCGTGAAGCGAAGCTATCCCGTAGGGAATCGCCCGTGAGCAAAACTCGATTCATTGCCTCCCTGCTGGCCGCTGTACTGCTGTGGTGGGGACTTTCTCCCGAAATCGCCCTCGCCCGCCCCAACCCCGCTAGCGGCTCCCAAGCAGTCTCTGTTCAACCGTCGCTCGATCGAGTAATCAGCCAAGTCAGCGAATTTAAGCTCGACAACGGCATGAAATTTATCGTACTCGAAAGGCCCAGAGCGCCCGTAGCATCGTTTCTGATTCACGCCGATGTCGGCGGCGCAAACGAACCCGACGGCCAAACAGGCGTCGCTCACTATCTGGAACATTTAGCCTTCAAAGGCACGCCAAAAATCGGCACTACCGACTACCAAGCCGAAAAGCCGCTGCTAGAAAAACAAGACCAACTCTTCGAGCAAATGCAAGCAGCCAAGGCCAGCGGCAAAACTGAAGAAGTCGCCCAATTAAAAGCAGAATTTGACAAAGTTGAAGCCGAAGCTTCGCAATTTGTTAAGCGCAATGAACTCGGCAAAATAGTGGAACAAGCAGGCGGAGTCGGACTAAATGCCGCTACTTCCACCGACGCCACAATGTATTTTTACAGCCTTCCAGCTAACAAGTTAGAAATGTGGATGTCGCTGGAATCTGAGCGATTTCTAGAACCAGTATTTCGGGAATTTTACAAGGAAAAACAGGTAATTTTAGAAGAGCGCAGGCTGCGAACCGAGAATTCTCCGATCGGACAAATGGTTGAAGCTTTTGCCAATAAAGCTTTCTCTGTACATCCCTACCGTCGCCCGGTAATTGGCTACAGTGAAGACATTAAAAACCTCACCCGCAGTGACGTGCAGAAGTTTTTCGAGACTCACTACGTCCCCAGCAAGCTGACTGTTGCGGTGGTAGGAGACGTGAAAGCTTCGGAGGTGAAGCGACTAGCTCAAATTTATTTCGGCCGTTACAAGGCTTCACCAGCGCCTCCAGAATTGCAGATTGTCGAACCTCCCCAAACGCAAACGAAGGAAGTCACGCTGAAATTAAAAACTCAACCTTGGTATTTGGAAGGGTATCACAAACCGGCGATGAATCATCCCGACAATGCCATTTATGAAATGATGGGTTCTTTGCTCAGCGATGGCCGCACTTCTCGGCTTTACAAATCTTTGGTAGAAGAGCAGCAATTGGCGCTGGCTGCTCAAGGTTTCAGCGGTTATCCGGGGGAAAAGTATCCGAATTTGATGTTATTTTACGCTCAAACTGCTCCGGGCCGCACGGTTGATGAAGTAGCTGCAGCTTTGAGCAAGGAAATCGATCGCCTGAAAACTGAGCCGGTTTCTGCTTTGGAATTGGAGCGAGTGAAAACTCAGGCGAGAGCCGATTTGTTGCGATCGCTCAATTCTAATATGGGCATGGCATTTGCGCTGGTGGACTATCAAGTGAAAACTGGTTCGTGGCGAAATTTGTTCAAGGAATTGGATGCGATCGCCGCTGTTACTCCCGCTGACATTCAGCGTGTCGCTCAGGCAACTTTCCGCCCGGAAAATCGCACGATTGGAAAGCTTTTGCCGCTGTAAAGAAGTCAGTTGACTGTTGTCAGTTGACTGTTGTCAGTTGACTGTTGTCAGTTGTCAGTTGTCAGTTGGCAGTTGTCAGTTGGCAGTTGTCAGTTGGCAGTTGTCAGTTGGCAGTTGTCAGTTGTCAGTTGTCAGTGGTGAGCTTTCCAGCCAACAGCGAACAGTCAACAGTCAACAGTCAACAGTCAACATTTGTCAGAATGTATAACTTAGGAGAAAGAATGAAAAGGACTAAATTGAGACTGAAAAAAGTAAAGTTATTTCTGCTATCACTTTGCTTTTTTACTGTTTCACTGGGCACGTTTAATTTGTTACCTTCCTTTGCGGCGGCACCCAAACACTACGACGAATTAAGATTTCCCCCGCTGTCAGAAATTAAACTGCCTAAATACACTCGCTTCGAGCTGAAAAATGGCATCCGGGTGTATCTGATGGAAGACCGGGAACTCCCGTTAGTCGGGGGAACGGCGCTATTTCGCACGGGCGAGCGTTTTGAACCTGCCGATAAAATTGGATTGGGAGGTTTGACGGGAGAAGTGATGCGAACTGGCGGCACGAGTTGGCATACGGCTGATGAATTAAATCAGTTGCTAGAACAGCGAGCAGCTTCGGTAGAAACAGGGATTGATGTTAGTTCGGGCAGCGCTAATTTTAGTGCTTTAGCTGAAGATTTGGAACCCGTATTTGACTTATTTGCAGAAGTGATTCGGGAGCCAATATTTGCTAAGGAAAAGTTGGATTTAGCGAAGAACCAAACTCAAGGTGCGATCGCCCGCCGCAATGACGATCCTGACGGTATTACCGGCCGCGAGTTTCAAAAATTAATTTATGGCGATCGCAGTCCTTACGCGCGCACGGTAGAATACAAAACCCTCGCCAATATTTCCCGCGACGATTTGGTGAGTTTCTACCAGAAATATTTCCATCCCAAAAATATGATTTTGGGTATTTCTGGCGATTTTGATACAGCTAAAATGCGATCGCTCGTCGAGCAAAAATTCGGCAACTGGCAACCGAGTCAAGGTGCAGAAGTGCCTGCACTACCAACCGTAGCGCCAGCAAATGGGGGCGGCGTATTTTTGGTAAATCAGCCGCAATTAAGTCAAAGTTACGTGCAAATGGGACATTTGGGCGGAATGCTCAGCAGTCCAGATTACGGTGCTTTGGACGTGATGAATGGGGTTTTGAACGGTTTCGGTGGTCGTTTGTTTAATAACGTGCGATCGCGCCAAGGCTTAGCTTATTCAGTATACGCGGCTTGGAGTCCGAGGTTTGACTATCCGGGGGTGTTTGTCGCAGGAGGCCAAACGCGATCGGATGCCACAGTACCATTTATCCAGGCAATTCGCGCCGAGATCGATCGTATCCGCACCGAACCAATTACCCCGGAAGAATTAGCTTATGCTAAAGATTCCACCCTGAATTCTTTCATCTTCAAATTTGAAAATCCCAGTCAAACTTTGTCGCGATTAATTCGCTACGAATACTACGGTTATCCCGAAGATTTCATTTTTCGCTACCGCCGCAGCATCGAAACAGCAACAATTGCCGACGTGCAGCGCGTAGCCAAGACTTACTTGAAACCGGAAAATTTGGTAACATTAGTAGTGGGAAATACTGCCGCTATTCAACCGCCGTTATCGAGTTTGGGAACTTCGGTCAAAGTGGAATCTGTTGATATCACAATTCCCCCAGCGACTTAATCGGTAACAAAGGCTTGCATTCCTCTGTTTTCAGGAGACGGCAATGCCTTGTCCTCCGCCCAAGGTAAGGACACGGCAATGCCGTGTCCCTACTACTAAAAATCAATGCTCAAAGGCGCTCTTGGAAACGGAATCACATCCCGAATATTCCCCATTCCCGTCATAAACTGCACTAACCGCTCAAATCCCAAACCAAACCCAGCGTGAGGCACAGTACCGTAGCGGCGCAAATCCAAATACCACCACAATTCCTCCTTATTCATACCCTGGGCTTCCATGCGCCGCTCCAACACATCCAGCCTTTCTTCCCGCTGCGAACCGCCGATAATTTCCCCAATATTAGGAGCCAAAACATCCATTGCTCGCACCGTTTTCTCGTCATCATTTAAACGCATATAAAATGCTTTAATCCCCACGGGATAATCGCTGACAATTGTCGGCTTTTTAAACAAGTCCTCAGCCAAATAACGCTCGTGTTCTGACTGCAAATCTAAACCCCAACTTACCGGGAAATCAAACTTTTTGTCTGCTTTTTCCAAAAGTGCGATCGCCTCCGTATAAGTAATCCGCTCGAACTGATTATTAATGATATTTTCAGCAGTAGCCAAAACCGTTTTGTCAATGCGCTCATTGAAAAACTCCATATCTTCCGGGCAGCGCTCCAAAACGTATTTAAAAATATACTTTAAAAACGCCTCCGCCAAATCCATATCTCCCTGCAAATCACAGAAAGCCATCTCCGGTTCAATCATCCAAAACTCAGCCAAATGCCGCGAAGTATTAGAATTTTCCGCTCGGAAAGTCGGGCCAAAAGTGTAAACATTTCCGAAAGCCATCGCCATAACTTCCGCTTCCAACTGCCCGCTAACTGTTAAATAAGCGCGCTTTCCAAAAAAGTCTTTAGCATAATCAACCTCTTGCGAATCAGTGCGCGGCACATTCTTTAAATCAAAGTTGGTAACGGCGAACATTTCCCCCGCACCTTCGCAGTCGCTAGCAGCAATAATCGGAGTATGAACCCACAAAAAACCGCGTTCTTGAAAAAATTGGTGTACCGCCGCCGAACAAGCATTGCGGACTCGAAAGACAGCACCGTGGGTGTTTGTGCGCGGCCGCAAATGCGCGATTGTCCGCAAAAATTCAAAGGAATGGCGTTTTTTTTGCAACGGATAAGTTTGCGGGTCTGCATCACCGTAAACTTGTACTTGTGAGGCTTTCAACTCAATTCGCTGTCCTTTTGCCGGAGATGCTACCAGCACTCCCGACACTTCTAGAGATGCACCTGTATTCAGTTGTTTCAGTACATTTTCAAAATCTGGCAAATCGGAATTTATGACTACTTGCAAGTTGGCCATCGCCGAACCATCGTTGACTTCGACAAAGGCAAACTCTTTCAATTCGCGCTTAGTACGAACCCAGCCTTGAACAGTTACAGTTTCGTCGGGTTCACCTGAACGCAAAATTGCTGCTATTCGTTGATTTGTCATAATATCCACTCCTGTTTATTTAATATTTTGCACCATATTTCTCTCTTTTCTCTTCCTCTGCGCCCTCTGCGCCCTCTGCGGTAAATAAAAAAATCAAAAATCCCAACATTGTTCAACCTGCATAGGATTTCAAAATCCAACCGATCAAAATACCGAGTCCCCCAAAGCGAACTGCTTGCCAAAAAGGTTGTTTTATGCTTCCCCAAGAAAACAGGCTGCTTTCTAAATTCAACTCGATAGTTTCCAATTCTTGCTCAATTTCCCGCAATTCTTTTTTGAGTGGTGGCAAAGGATTTCGGCGCCCCGACTGGCGGATTTCTTCGCGCCGATGGCCGAGTTCGACTTGGCGCTGTCGATCAACCTGAATTTGAGTGTACCGTTCTTTGACTGCCGCGAGCGATCGCTCAACTGCTGCGATCGCTTGAACAAACTCGCTTTCTTGCTCTTCCGGATTTAACTCTGACGGCTGTTGAGGCATTTCGATCTGCAAACCTGACAATAATAAAAAAAACCGATTTCCAATTAAATTGTTATTATATGCAGTATATTTTCTAAATTAACGAACTCTAGCCAAATAGACATAAGTATAGCAACTTTATCGGCATTTAAAACGTTTTTAATTGCTGAAACCCTTGATTTTCTCGCATTTTCCTTCTTCCTTCTTCCTTCTTCCTTCTTCCTTACCACCTATGCTTGAAACTACACAAACAACCCAAACTGTCAACCTCAACGAGCTGAGCACGGTAGAACTAGCCCAAGCTCTAGCCGGGCGCCTCGCCATCCACGAAAAAGATTGGCACCGCCTCAAAGCCAACCGTTCCGCGCGGGCCTGCGAGCAAGCTGCGGCCGCTTTGGTGTTTTTGCTCAAAAAACAGCCTGAAGAAGCTCTCCCGCGCTTAAACCAAGCAGCAGGATGGCTGGATCGATCGATATCTGCTCCTCCCTGTCCCACCCACGGCAAATAATTAGATTGCTTCGTTGTTCCTAACGCTTCGCGGTTTTGATTTGGGAGTTTTGACTTGATTAGTCGCTCAAAACTTAGACAATCGCGCCGCCCGATCGAGCAGCGCGATTGTGAGTTCAAAAGATTTATACTTTTTTAACTCAAAACTAACATTTTGCATTATGATCAGCTATCAATAGCCAGAGCGTTCAAATTCTCACTGCAAACTTCAGTCCGGGAACGAAAAAATTTCCAGGTCTAGCTGAGGTAAAAACTGCTGCCAAATAGCAGTTCTAGCGCAAGCGAGGCAGCCGGTAGCGACTGGGAAGTTCTTTGCACAGCCGTAACTCTGTACCTTGAGAATTCCACTCTACCCGATCGAATATTTGGTAAAGAATAAACAACCCCCTACCGCATTCCTGTTCCACATGGGGTAGTCCAGAGTTATCTGCAACGTCCTCTGCTAGGAGACTGTCGCAATCATCGGTATAAAGGTTACAACTGCAAGGGGCCTTAAAGCCAGAACCTTCATCCGATATCACCCACCAATATTGGTTTTGGACGATCGAAAAACGGACTCCAACAGTTTTACCGGGGTCTAACTTGTTTCCATGCTTAGCAGCATTTACCAAAGCTTCTTGAAGCCCCAACCGCAATTCCGCTTGCCAGTGATCCGGAAGCTCTGCTAGGAGCAGATCCAAAATAGGACAAAGGTATAGGGTAGAAGCGAAGCTAATCGTAATCCAATTGCGTCCGACGGGACGAGGTGAAATAGCAATCACTCAGAAAACTCCCTAACTTTCAGGTGGATAAAGTTCACACCCTGCATAGTTGGCTCCCTAGTATTCAAAATGCTAATTAATTGAGCGGCGCAGCTCTACTTCTATCTTAGAGTATCCAAGCAATTAAGAACAGCAAACCACGTCACAAAATATTCAGCGATTCTGAGAAACTTCTGCAGAGAACCATCAGTAATTTTACTTATAGGTTCTCCCAGCAGCGAAATTTTTGATCTCGGCTTTGGCCAACTAGCAACCAAACGGCTAGCTGCATCCCCGAAGCCGTCCACACATCTTGAACAAACGATCCCCACCTGGAAAAGCTCGCAAATAACTATAAAAAAGTCGATCCCTTGACCCTCCCCAATCAGGTTCGACCCTCGCACCCCTAGGCAAGCGCCATCGCCCAGAACTTGCTCAGACCGCCAAACAGCCAAATCATCATACCTAGGTATGTTGCAGCCAAAACCCGATTTATTATCCCAAATGCGATCGGGCAAAATATCTCCCATTGCTGCGCCCCTCCCAAAATCAATATTTGTTACAAAACTTATTAATCCTGAGTGCGGGAGATCGCGATCTCCCGCACTCGCCCAAATTGACCAATCCTTTGCTGGCGAAACTCCGAGGCGTTGGTCAAACTATATAAATCTGAATATCGCGATACAATAGTTAAAGTAAATAATTATTTCTTTACATTATGCAAACAACCCCAGCCATCACCGCAGCCCCCATAGCCGGCACTTACTGGCAGTGGCGGGGGCATTCAGTGTACTACGTTCGATCCAGCGATCGGCATCCAGAACGCCCTCCCCTGCTGTTAATTCACGGTTTTGGAGCATCCACAGACCACTGGCGCAAAAATATCAGCGGCCTGAGCAAAGATTTTGAAGTCTGGGCGATCGACCTGATCGGATTCGGGCGATCGGCAAAACCCGAATTGCAGTACAGCGGCGACCTCTGGCGCGACCAACTCCACGACTTTATCACCAACATCATCGGCCGGCCCGCCGTACTAGCTGGCAACTCCCTCGGAGGCTACGCCGCCTTGTGTGTAGCTGCCCAGCGCCCCGAATCAGCCGCGGGACTCATATTAATCAACAGCGCCGGCCCCTTCAGCGAACCGCAGCCCGCACCCGAAGCCCCGCCCTTGCAAAAAGCCATATCTGCAGTAGCTAAAACCTTATTTCAGCAAGATTGGGCAAGTTTTCTGCTGTTCCAGTACGTGCGCCAGCGATCGACAATTCGGAAAACCCTAGAAAAAGTATATCTCGACCAAAGCGCCGTCACAGACCAATTAGTAGAAGAAATATACCTTCCCTCCTGCGATCCCGGTGCCCCCAAAGTATTCGCCTCCGTATTCCGAACACCCCAAGGCGAAAAAATCGACGTATTGCTAAGTCAATTAAACTGTCGGTTGCTAATGCTGTGGGGAGAAGGCGATCCGTGGATGAATTCCGCAGAAAGAAGCGCCAAATTTCGCAAACACTATCCGCAGTTGACAGAACACTTTATCAAAGCTGGTCACTGTCCCCACGACGAAGTACCAGAACAGATAAACGAACTGATTCGCGCATGGATAATTGACCAATAATCGATCGGCATCTTGATAAATTTCCCCCGGCCGTGTCCTCCCTCGGAGAGGGGGAAAATAATCAGATTTGCAGTAAAAATATATTTATTGTGCCAACATAAAGCCAGTTAATTTATACTTACATATTCTGAGGAGATGCCAACCATGACCAGCAAAAAGACTCGTCGCAATTTTATATTGAGCAGTATAGCTGTTGCAGGTGGCATTGCAGGTGCTAAGGCGATCGAACAGCAGGATCGGGAAATCGCAGCCGCACCCAATAACCAGGCGGCCACCACAGTAAAAATGCCCGAACGACTGTTAGGCAACACCGGCGTGAAAGTGCCGATTTTCGGTTTGGGGGGAGGCGGACAAACACCGCTGTCGCAGCCGGGAAGAGAAGCAGAAGCAGCGGTACAAATTGAACGTGCGATCGAACTAGGCATTCGCTATTTTGACACGGCGGCCGAGTACGGGCCCAGCGAAGAAAACTTAGGCAAAGTTTTGCCCAAATATCGATCGCGCATATTCCTAGCCACAAAAACCTCCGCCAGAGACAGAGATGGCGCGTGGAGAGACTTAGAACAATCGCTCAAAAGATTGCAAACCGATCGACTAGACTTGTGGCAACTCCACCACGTCTCATTCCAAGCCGAATTAGACCAAATTTTCAGTGCCAAAGGAGCAATAAAGGCGATAGAAGAAGCCAAACAGCAAAAAATTATTCGTTTTTCCGGCATCACCGGACACCACGAACCTGCTATCATTGTGGCAGGCCTGGAGCGCTATCCTTTCGACACAACATTAATCTCCCTCAACGCCGCCGAAAAACATCATCCGCGCTCCTTTGTTACCAGCGCTTTACCAGTAGCCAAAGCCAAAAACATCGGCGTCATAGCCATGAAAATACCCGCTTACGGCAAATTATTTCAAAACGGTGTTTTAGATGGAATGCACCAAGCAATGGGCTACACGCTTTCACTTCCCGGCGTGCACTGCTGCATCATCGCCGCCGACTCAGTAAAGCAATTAGAAGAAAACTTTAAAGTCGCCCAAGCATTCAAACCCCTGAACACAACAGAAATGGCAGCACTTGAAAAACGCACCGCCGCCGCTTGGCAAGAAAATACATTTTTCAGACAGTGGACTTAAGATATCAACTCCAAAATTCCCTTTTTCATCTGTGTTTATTTTAGTGTTTTTATTGTGGCGCGGGCGGGACGCCCGCGATCTCAAATCCACGCTTCATCGGAATTATTCATCTTTCTTGTCTCCCTCTGTGTTCTCTGCGTTCTCTGTGGTTAAATCCTTCCGATCCAACCGGAAACGATATGAATCATAGTTTTGTATGAAAACTCAAGTCCTCACTACGAACCTGCAACGTTTATGTTACTAAACTTGATATCATCTGCGGTGAAAATACCTCAAATCACAAAACAAGGCGAGCCAACCAGGTCGCCTTGTTTTTTATCATAAAATATGCACTTTGTCAACAGCAAAAAGCTACTTTTTTTTCCGTTTCGCCTTATCTAACCGCCTGCGATCGCGCCACTCAACAGAAGTCAAATAAGCGACACCGCCAGTCACAGTTAGCAGCAGTACAAAGGCAACTAAAACGAGAATATTAGCAATCGAAAATTCCACAACCCCTCTTCCTCTGATTTTACATTTTCTACTTTCGATTTTAGATGAAAAATGTTAACAATTAACAGTTGAATATTCAAGGCTAACTGTTAACTGTTAACACTCCCTTCAAACTGCTGGCAACTCTGACAAAATTGTAAACCTCACATGATTAATTGCCAGACTTCCCACGGAAACCTCCTCCTTATTTAAAGGAAGACCGCCGCTAGTGAGACTTTGAAACCGAATTCCCTTGCCAATTTCTACGTGATACCAAGCCAAACCCATAAAAAATCGCAACGGATAAGGGCCTCTGTCTTGAATATCATCAGGATTAGATTCCATCGGCACCCAGCCAAAACCCGGAATGTAAAATTCCAGCCAAACGTGATTGAAATCTGGCTCTAGCGACACACCTTTTCTGTCAGCAAAAGCCGGACACTTGTAGCGCCCGATCGTGCGGCAAGCAATCCGGTTCAACCTTGCCAAAGCCAACAACAAGCCCACGTACTCGCCACAAGAACCGATGCCCCGGCGTAATACAATATCGGGAGTGTCAATGTGAGGCCTAATCCCGTAAGAAAGTTGGTCGTAAACAAAATTGCGAATGCTCAGTAACTGCCTGAGAATATTAGTTTCTGAGCCAATGGCAGCCACAGCAGCCGATCGCACAATCTCCGTATCCATCGCCAAATTGTCGTTATCCACCAAATACTTAGCTGCAAACTCCGGCGACAGCTTAGGAATCTTTTCGACATCCCTAGGTGACAACTGATACTTAATTGATCGAACTTCTAACAATGCCTTCCAGCCGAAAATTCGGCGTTCCCCAGGGTGCAGCCGATCGAACTTAAACACCGCCACCCGTTCTCCTTCCTGAATTTCCTCAGTAAAAGGCATTCCAATCGGCGTAACACTCCTTACCTTTTGCCGATGAGTTTCCGAAGGCAAAGCAATCCGCCACTCTAAATTTTCGATTTCTACCTCATCGAGAGGAGACAGTTCCTCCACATAAGACATTTCCATCAAAAAACCGTTTGACAAAGCGTAGCGGTCAGCTTCATTGTA
The DNA here is from genome assembly GCF_036702355.1 of Microcoleus sp. D3_18_C4. Classification (NCBI taxonomy): domain Bacteria; kingdom Bacillati; phylum Cyanobacteriota; class Cyanophyceae; order Oscillatoriales; family Microcoleaceae; genus Microcoleus; species Microcoleus sp. D3_18_C4. The sequence continues at coordinate 133,494 of NZ_JAUBTF010000010.1, read as the reverse complement.
GTGAAAAGACAAGGGCTGAATAAAAGTGCGATCGCGCTTCGTCAACTGAAAAGGATCTTCCGAATTCGGGTCATCTCGGATGTAAAGTTCATCCCCGGCATAAGCCACGTACAGAACCTCGTCCCCCGTTTCGGAATCCTTGTGAAAAGCCAAACCAGAAGGCGACTCAAAGGGAGTCAAAACGCTAAATTTAATCTCTCCAGTTCCCCGTTCCAAACAGTAAACAGTTTGCTCAGTTTTGTCGCAAACCCAAATTTCCTCATCCCGGACTGTAATATTTTCTACCCCAATACCGGGAGCGTAAAACCGAGTAATTTCCCGACCAGTTTTCAGGTCAAAAACCAGAATCGAGTTTAATCTCTGGCAAGTCACATAAAGCGTAGATTTCCAAACAGCAATCCCGTCAGCAGGATAAGAAAGTGAAACAAAATGTTCCGGTTTGAGTTCAGCGATCGCCCCGTCCCGAATTGCGCCCCGACAGCAACAAATATCCTCATCCCGCGCAAACCAGAGAGTATCTTCCGAAATAGCCAGCCCCGTTGCGCCGGTAAACTTAGCCGTTTGAAATGGATTCAAAACAGTAGTGTTGTCACTTTCTCGATCGATCTCCAATAGCAGCCCTTCGGCGCGATCGACAGCGAACAACCTATTTCCTAAAAAAGCAATGCCGTGCAGTGCCAAGACTCCGATGGGTCTGACCATCCGCAGCCCCGAAGGCTGTTTGTCCGAGAGAACAGGTGAATCGAGATTCATGCTAAATTTCTTGCCGGTATTGTACAGAAAAACTGATTTGTAACTTGTAGCCGAGCGCTTGAGGTTCACCAGCAAAATTGCCGAGTTTCCTGATATCCAGGACTGACGCATCAACCAGGTGTTTTTACGAAAAGAGGCGTTGTAGCCTCTTGCTAGAGTTAAAAGACCCCGAATATTAGTCTTTGTCAAAGTTGGGTTTAACAAGCTCAACCCAACCTGCAGCAGTGAATGGAAGTAAGTATAACTACTAAGCTACCACTGACAAACGCGACAGAGAATTCTATGTTGAGCAGATCGACCCAAATAATCGTATCTGCCTGAAGATATAAATTAAGTACAACAGATTACGATATCCGTCAAAACCTTGGATAGAATAAAACCGTGCGATAAAGTTCCTAGGTTCATCAGAAGGCAGGTTCGTCATGGCTTTGAAGTCTGCTCTAAATATCGGTGCTCTTTCCTTAATTCTGTCTTTAGAGGCAGTTGCCGCCGGTAGTTTTTTAATACCAGCAGAGGCTCTCAAAAGCCCCGCAAACCTTGTCCAGCGCGCCTCACCACCGCAGCTACCCCTCAACTGGCAAACAGTTCAACCCCCTGAACCCAGCGGAAGCAGACCGAACAGCCAGCAATTGGGAGCGGCGTGGAATAGCTTTCAACCGCCGGAGGACGGAGTACCCGGAAGGCGGGAAGGGGGAGGAACCCGCGGCTTAGAATGCCCCACGGCCACAACTGCCTTAACTGCCTTGATTCCCCAATCAACTATGGGGCAAACCATATCAGCAAAGCCAACATTTTTCTACTACCTTCCCGTAGCCCTCGACAAAACAGTTCAGTTTGAGTTAGCAGACCAAAGGGACAAAACACTATACAAAAAAAGTTTTCGCATGGTAACTAGCCGTGCAGGTGTCGTTAGCGTCAGCCTTGGCTCCGACGACAACTCGCCAGCCCTGGAAGTTGGCAAAAACTATCAATGGTACTTTACTATCAAATGCAACCCCAAAAATACACAAGATGATGTTCTCGTTTCCGGGTGGATCAACCGCACTGCTGTCGCTCCAAGCGTGAAAACAGAGTTGGATCGATCGTCCGATCTCACCAAGCTCAGCATCTTCGCCCAACAAAATCTCTGGTACGAGTACCTGGCAACTCTAGCTAAATTGCGTCTCCAGTCTCCCAGCGATTCCAGTTTAGCGATCAAGTGGTCAGCAGTTTTGAACTCAGTCGAACTCGGCAAAATAGCCCAAGAACCCTTAGTCGCCAGTGAAATAACACCGATCACAAGAAAATAATTCAATACCAGTTTCACGCAAAGAATGTAACGGTAGGCCCGTGCCCCAAACCCTGATAGCCATAAGTCATTGCCAATTCTAAAATCTAAAATCTAAAATCTAAAATGGTATTTGGCAGCGCCACAGATGATTTTTGCCTGTTGCGGGTTGTTTGGTCGATCGTCCTAAATAAATTAAAATTTGTGTACTGATCAGCAGTTCGGACTTCTGGCATCTTGAAAGGCGAACGGGGGAAATTTTGATGGTCAAATTTCGCCTAATACTAAATGATAAACTGGCATAGTGAAGCAGCCGACAAACTTATTTTAGAGAAATTATTAATTATGCGCCCGAATGCAAATATTGCACTATTTCGGTTGGGGATTTCACTTCTAACTGCACTGCCGATGGCTTGCTTTTATGCCAATAAAGCTATATCCCAAACAAACGATATTTCTCTGTTGCCTGTCGCCGCTGACAACTCAGCAGATACGGGCAATCAAGTATTAGCACTGCAAAAACTGGAAATCAAGCAGGATGAAACAGCAACAAACTTAAATCAGCTTCCCGATTCGATCGAGACCAACCCTGAACCAGAAACACAATCGAACCCCGCCGAGAACAGCCAAGAAGCCTGTTCCACAATCGATGGAACTGCTTGTGGTGGGGGCATCTTGCCCGAACAAACAAATCTGGTTGACAGCGATCCCCAATGTCAGAACCCGCTAGATTGCAATCATCTTTTAGCCCAGAACCAACCCTCGCTGCCTCCAAACCTGCCACCGCCGCCGACGGAGCCCGATCCAAATCGCGATCGATTTCTGCAACCAGCCCCCCAGCCTTCCCCAGAACCTCCCCAAGTACCACCCACAGTAGCGCCGCCGTCCCCGTCGCCAGTTCCCCCAACCCTCCCGAATACACCAATTGAGGTGCAAAAAATTCAAGTAGTTGGCAGCACAATTTTAAGCCAAGATGAAATTAATGCCTTAGTCAACCCCTTAGAAGGCCGTTCTACCACCCTAGAACAGCTCAAACAAATCGCCGACAAAATTACCGAAATTTACCTCAATCGTGGCTACATCACTTCGAGAGCAGTCTTGCCGCCCCAAACTATCACCGCAGGGGTAGTCCAAATTCAAGTTATCGAAGGCAAGCTGGCCCGAATTGAGGTAGAAGGAACTAAAAGATTGAATCCGAGTTACATCCGCAGCCGGATTCGTCTCGGTGCGGGAATGCCTTTAAGCACAGCTTCATTAGAAGACCAACTCCGGCTGCTGCGAGTCGATCCTTTATTTGACAATGTAGAAGCCAGTCTGCGGGCTGGGGATAATGAAGGCGAGAGCATTCTGATAGTCCGAATCTCGGAAGCTAATCCATTTCAACCTACTTTCAGCATTGACAATTACTCGCCTCCCAGTGTCGGTTCGGAAAGATTGGGAGTTAGTTTGCGACACCGCAATATAACAGGAAATGGCGACGAACTGGCAGGGGCTTATTATCGATCGCTCGGCGATTCAGACGTGTTTGATTTCAGCTATCGCGTGCCGCTAAATGCGATGAACGGCACTTTGCAATTGAGGGCAGCCCCGAACCGCAACAGTATTGTGCAAGCACCTTTTGATACTTTTGATATTTCGGGAAAATCGCATTTATTTGAAGTTAGTTACCGCCAGCCACTGCGGAGAACGCCGATCGAAGAATTTGCCTTATCTGCCGGTTTTACTTATCAGACAGGCAGAACTTTTGTCGCCGGCGAACCGACTCCTTTTGGCATCGGCCCGGACTCCAATGGTGTCACCACTACGAGTGCAATTAAGCTGGGACAGGACTACATTCGGCGCGACCCGCAGGGTGCTTGGGCCTTGCGATCGCAATTTACGATCGGCACTAGCTTGTTTGATGCTACTCAAAACGAAGGTTCCGATCCCGACGGACAATTTTTGAGTTGGCTGGGTCAAGTGCAGCGAGTACAGCGATTGAATGACAAACATTTATTAATTTTGCAGTCAGACTTGCAGTTGTCAGCTAATAGTTTGTTGCCTTCCCAGCAATTTGTAATTGGCGGCGGGCAATCTTTGCGCGGCTATCGCCAAAATGTCCGTTCTGGCGATAACGGCTTCCGAGTTTCTATCGAAGATCGGATTACTTTGCAGCGCGATGCTTCGGGAAATCCCAAACTTCAATTGGCTCCTTTTTTGGATGCGGGTACCGTATGGAACGTTGCGAACAATCCTAATACATTAACCAATCAGACCTTTTTAGCCGGTTTAGGTTTAGGGGTAATCTGGGAACCGATACAGCGGGTGAACCTGCGAGTAGATTACGCTTTTCCTTTGGTGAGAATTAGCGATAAAGGCGACAATCTGCAAGATAACGGCATTTACTTCAACATAATTTATACACCCTAAAGGGACTTACTGATATCTGGCAGCATTGTCAGCAACAGGCAAGATGCCTGTTCCACAAAATATAAATTTTCTTGTGGAACAGGCATCTTGCCTGTTCCTAAAAGGCTAATTGAGAATGGTGCAACATATGAGGGCTTAGGCACTCGCGGTGTCCTGACTGGGGGTAATATTAATTCCCACGCTACCGGAGTTGATATTAGACCCAGGTAGCAGTCCCTTGAGAAAAATCAGCTCGCTTTACAAACCCCATTCATCCGGTCACAAAATAATAACATCGACGAGCCAACGCCCCGCCGCCGATTCAAGTTACTTCCCTTAACGTCTTTTCCTCACCCTTGACGCAGCCAATGACAGACAAAGATTATGAAAAATGATAGAGTTTGTCCTTAACATAAATAATTTTTTCTGACAACTAACCGCCAGCCCATCTTAATTTTGATGACCTCTGTAAAAAATGAGCCAACGCTAAGCAGATTTGCCTATCCAAAAAACTATAGCTTTTGGCTTTTAGGGATTCGCTAGAGAAAGGTTCAGTTGACCCCCTCTCCCAATTCTTAACTCTCCCAAAAAACAATTATGCTGCCAGATAAATACCGAAAAGTGCATCGCTGTCTCCCTCTGGTGATGGGAGTTGTATTCGCTACTACCTACAGCATCCCCATCAGCGGCCAACCCAGGATTCCCACACCATCCCAATCACCGACAACAGAAAAACCCAACCCATCAGGAACGCAGCCAGCCGTGCAAGCATTTGGCGGGCAAATCGCCATGTTTCTGGGGCATGAGGGTAGCCTCAGCAGTGGCGTATTTAGCCCCGATGGTCGGCAAATCCTCACCGCTAGTGCAGATAAAGCAGATAAAACCGCCCGCTTGTGGGATATCCAAGGCAATCTCCTGACTGTGTTCCGGGGGCATGAGAGAGGTGTCAGAAGTGCCGTATTTAGTCCCGATAGCACACAAATTCTCACCGCCAGTGATGATAAAACCGCCCGCCTGTGGGATATCCAAGGCAATCTCCTAACCGAGTTCCGGGCGTCTGAGGATCAGGTAGCTCTTAGAAGTGCCGTATTTAGCCCCGATGGTAGCCAAATCCTCACCGTTAATTTGTTGGCGGATAAAGTCGGCATGTCGAATAAAGTCCGTTTGTGGGATACCAAAGGCAACCTCAAAGCAGAGTTGCAGAGCAGAAGTGACAGATCGGGAGGCTTCCTAACAGCCGTATTTAGCCCCGATGGTAGCCAAATCCTCACCCTTAGTTGGGATGGAACCGCCCGGTTGTGGGAGATCAAAGGCAATCTTCTCAAAGAATTCCAGGCGCATAGAGAGCCTATCCTCAGTGGAGCATTTAGTCCCGATGGTAGGCAATTTCTGACCGCCAGCCAGGATAAAACTGCCCGCCTGTGGGATACCAACGGTAATCTCCTAACCGAGTTCCAGGGGCATGAAAATTATGTCGAAAATGCAATATTTAGCCCTGATGGTCGCCAAATCCTTACCAGTATTTGGGATGGAACCGCCCGCATTTGGGATACCAAAGGTAATCTCCTGACTGTGTTTCGGCAGCATGGAGATTCCGACAGGAGTCCTGTCGAGAGTGCACCAGGATTTAGCCCGGATGGTCGCCAAATCCTTACCAGTAGTAGGGATGGCAGCGCTTACATTTGGGATACCAAAGGCAATCTGCTGGCACAGTTGCGGGGGCATAACAATAGCGTGGGGGCAGTATTTAGTCCCGATGGCAGGCAAATCCTCACCGCTAGTTGGGATAAAACCGCCCGCCTGTGGGACGTGTCAGCCGCCATTACTGCCCACTCCGAGCAACTAGCTGCCAGGGAAACCTTTCAGGAAGGCGTGTCTAAAAATAACGCTCAACTGGCAATATTCCGAGGACACAATAGTGATGTCAAAAGTGCCGTATTTAGTCCCGACGGTCAGCAAATCCTCACCGCTAGTGACGAAGCTGCACGGTTGTGGGATACCAAAGGCACTATCTTAACCGAGTTCCCGGGGCATCTGGAACGGGTCAAAACAGCAATATTTAGCCCCGACGAGGAGCTAGACGCTTTCTTAGCCGAGTTCGAGGGGCATCTGGAAGGGGTCAAAAAAGCAATATTTAGCCCAGATGGTCGCCAAATCCTCACCACCAATGGTAATAAGAAGGTCTTTTTGTGGGACACGAAAGGCAATCTCCTCTCTGTATTGCAAGGGTACAGTGACACCAATGCAGTATTTAGCCCTGATGGGAGCAAAATCCTCCCCAGCGATTGCCAGTGCCACCCGGTCAGCCTTTCGGATAACAAAGGCAACCTCCTCGTTCAGTTGTCGGTGCCTAAGACAAGGGCAGCGAGGGCTGCGGGGTTGACAGTCCATAGTGCGGTATTCAGTCCTGATAGCAGCCAAATCCTCACAATCAGTGGGTCTAAAACGGCCCGCTTATGGGATACCAAAGGCAATCTATTGGCCGAGTTCCCACTGGGGCAGGAGGGGAGCATCAGAAGTGCAGTATTTAGCCCGGACGGTCGCCAAATCCTCACCGCTAGTCGAGATGAAACCGCCAGCCTGTGGGATATCAAAGGCAATCTCCTAGTCGTGTTCCGGGGGCATAAGGAGCCGATCGAAACAGCCATATTTAGCCCGGACGGTCGCCAAATCCTCACCACCAGTCAGGATAAAACAGTCCGCCTGTGGGATATCAAAGGCAATCTATTGGCAGAGTTTCGGGGGCATGAGAAAAAAGTCACCAGTGCCGCATTTAGTCCCGATCAGAGTCAAATCCTCACCGCTAGCGATGATGGAACTGCGCGAGTCTGGGATACCAAAGGCAATCTCCTGGCCGTGTTCCGGGGGCATGAAAAAGCTGTCAGAAGTGCAGTATTTAGCCCGGATGGTCGTCAAATTCTCACCGCTAGTTCCGATCGCACCGCCCGTCTGTGGGATATATCAGTAGCAATTGCTGCCCAAGCCGAGCAAATGGCTGCCAGAAAAACCTTTCAGGAAAACCTGTCTAAAAATAACGCTCAACTGGCAGAGTTACGCGACGATAATAAGTATGGAGTCAAAAGTGCAGTATTTAGTCCGGCTGGCCGCCAAATTCTCACCACCAGCCCTAAAACCGTCCGCTTGCGGGATACCAAAGGCAATCTCTTAGCGGAGTTGGAGTTGCCATCGGATGACTATCTCACGAGTGCAGTATTTAGCCCCGATGGTAGTCAAATCCTCATTGCCAGTGCGAGGGGAACCGTTCGCCTGTGGGATAACAAAGGCAATCTCCTCACCGAGTTTCAGGCGCATGAAATAGGTATCACAAGTGCAGTATTTAGCCCCGATAGCCGTCAAATCCTCACTGCCAGTTTAGATAAAACCGCCCGTCTGTGGGATACCCAAGGCAATCTCCTGACTGTGTTCCGAGGGCATGAAACAGCTCTCAAAAGTGCCGTATTTAGCCCCGATGGTAGCCAAATCCTCACCGCCAGTTTCTTAGATAAAACCGCCAGTCTATGGGATACAAAAGGCAATCTCCTGGCTGTGTTCCGGCATGAGGCATTAGTCGAAAGTGCCAAATTTAGTCCCAATGGTCGCTACATTCTGACTGATAGTACGTCTGGTTATGGAACAGCTCGCCTGTGGGATACTAAAGGGAATTTCCTAGCCGAGTTCCCGGGTAGGAGGGATGTTAGGGACTACAGCGCCGTATTTAGCCCCGATAGTAGTCAAATCCTCATTGCCAGTGAGGATGGAACCGTTCGCCTGTGGGATACCAAAGGTAATCTCTTAGCCGAATTCAAGGGACATGATTTTAGAGTCAACACTGCCGTATTTACCTCTGATGGTCAGCAAATCCTTACTGCTGGTGCCGATACAACCGTCCGTCTGTGGGATACCAAAGGTAATCTTCTAGCCATATTCCGGGGACATGAAAAAGAGGTCAACAGTGCAGTATTTAGCCCGGATGGTCGCCAAATTCTCACTGCTAGTAGAGATCGAACTGCTCGCCTGTGGGACTTATCACTTGGAATAAAAGTTTCTGCTGCTGAAGTAGCATTTATCAAAGGAACTCAACTTTTTAGCCAAAGCACAGTCGAATCTAAACAACTTGCACTTCAAAAATTAGAAGAAGCCGTCGCACTCTATCGTGCAGATAGAAACTACGTCCAAGCCACAATCACCCTTTTATCAATGGGTAAAATTTACGCTAATTTCGGACAATTTCAATCTGCCCTAGACTCCTACAATCAAGCATTACCCTTATCGCAACAAGCCGGTAGCAAAGCACAAGAAGCCGCCATCCTCAACAGTTTTGGTCAACTCTACACCGATTTAGCTGACCCGAAAAGCGCCCTGGATTACTATAACCAAGCTTTGCCGCTGTTTTATCAATTAAATGACCAAGCGGCAGTCGCCAACACCCTCAACAACATTGGTGATATTCACGCTGCTACAGGAAACTGGAAAAATGCCCTAGACTCGTACAACAAAGCCCTATTCATCTCCCGGCCTGCAGGTAATTTAGCAGCCGAAGCTACTGCCTTAACTGGCATTGGTAGCAGATATATCGCTTCCGAAGAATGGTCAACGGCCCTGAATGCCTACAACCAAGCCCTGAGCATCTCCAGACACTTAAACGACAAAGTAAAAGAAACCACAGTCCTCAATCAAATGGGGAAGATACAAGCTGCTTTAGGTCAGAATTCTACCGCCGTTGAAAACTATAACCAAGCTTTATCTCTATCCCAACAACTCGGTTACAAAACAGAAGAAGCGCACATCATCTACAATAAAGCCATCTTAAACCGCCAACAAAATAACCTCAAAGTTGCCAAAACCGAAATCGAAACCGCAATTAATATTATTGAAAACCTCCGCACTCAAATCGGTAGCCAAGAACTGCGCCAGTCTTACTTTGCCCGCAACCAAGATTATTACCAGTTTTACATAGATTTGTTGATGCAACTGCACCAGAAAAATCCCGATAAAGGTTACGATGCACAAGCCTTTCATGCTAGCGAACGCGCCCGTGCGCGCAGTCTGCTTGAACTCCTCAGCGAAGCCAGCGCAAATATTCGCCAAGGTGTTGACTCGCAACTGCTAGCACAAGAACAAAGTTTGCAACAACAACTCAGTGATTTTCAGGAGCGCAAATACCAAATTGTCATCGCTAAATCTACCCAAAAATCTCTGGATGAAATTCAAAAACAAATCGACACAGTTCTCAAGCAACTTGCACAAATAGAAGCTAAAATTCGCGCCAGCAGTCCTCGTTATGCTGCTTTAAAATATCCCGAACCTCTGAACTTGCCACAAATTCAACAACAGGTAATCGATGACAATACGCTACTTTTAGAATATTCTTTGGGTGAGGAGCGCAGTTATTTGTGGGCGGTGACGAAAACTTCTTTCACCAGTTACGAACTCCCCTCTCGCACCGAGATTGAAGCCACGGCTAAGAATTTCCGCGATACTTTAACTAAAGCCAGCACGAGAACCTCTCCTCAAAAGGTTGCCGAATCTGCTGCACTTCTGAGCAAAATTATCCTCGCTCCGGTTGCTTCTGAGTTGGGCAACAAGCGCTTGCTAATTGTTGCGGATGGAGCCTTGCAATACATCCCTTTTGGCGCACTCTCTCTGGAAAAATCTGAAGCGCCGCTAATAGTTAAGCATGAAGTTGTTAATCTGCCTTCTGCTTCAACTTTAGCAATTCTGCGGCGGGATATGGCCACTCGTCAACCGGCTCCAAAGGCGATCGCCTTGTTTGCAGATCCAGTTTTTAGCCCGGACGACGAACGGCTCAAAGGCACGATTACATCGCCTGTAACGAAGAATCAAACTGTTGAAAATCTGCCAGTGGAAGCGCAACAATTACAGAGAGCTGCATCAGAGGCTAACATTTATTGGACTCGCTTACCTTCCACGCGAACTGAAGCTGAGCAAATCCTGGCTTTGGTACCCGATGATTTGGAAAAACAAGCGTCTGACTTTACGGCTAATCGTACCACGGCAACCAATCCCGATTTATCTCAATATCGTATTGTTCATTTCGCTACGCACGGATTTGCTAATAGCAAACATCCAGAATTATCGGGATTGGTGCTTTCTTTGGTTGATGAGAAAGGCTCTTTACAAAATGGCTACTTGCGACTGAATGATATTTTCAATCTCAATTTACCGGCAGAATTGGTGGTGCTGAGCGCGTGTCAGACGGGTTTGGGAAAAGACATTAAAGGAGAAGGGTTGGTGGGTTTGACGAGGGGGTTTATGTATGCGGGGGCGCCGCGTGTGGTGGTTTCTTTGTGGAGTGTTGACGATCAAGTAACTTCTGAGTTGATGACACGATTTTACAAAAAAATGCTCCAAGATAAGTTGGCGCCTGCTGCGGCACTGCGATCGGCGCAAATCGAAGTGCTACAGCTTCCAGAATGGCAATCTCCTTATTATTGGGCTGCTTTTGGGCTGCAAGGAGAATGGAATTGAGTGCGCCACTGACGATCGGCAGAAGGGGAAAAAGTGGGGGAGTCCGATATGAAGAAAATATTTCCTTCTTGCTTCTTCCCTCTTCCTTTTTCCCTCTTCCTTCCACATCCGATATTAATCGCCGACTTCCCCGACAACCTCCGCAGCAGCCTGAGTTTCGAGCCAGAGTTTGAGCAGCAAGAGCTCCGCCCGATCGCCCAACACAGTCGCAAACACGCCGTCAGCCCCCTCAGACGCATCAGAAATCCACGTACCGCGCAGAGTCACTTCTACAAAGTCAGCATCAGCAACACAAAGGGCGATCGCATCGTTGTCGTTTCGGCGCGCCTCAGATTCCAACAGAGACAGCGCCGGCAAATTCGCGGGCAGCAAAAATGCCGCAGTGCTCGGTTCGACGCTGATGCTTTGACCAACTCGCATAGCCAGCACAACTCGCAGCGCCACTAACTGTTCGGGAGATTGAGCCAAACGCTCGAGGTTAAAGCCCGTTTCAGTGTAAGTCAACTTCAGCATATTGACAGCCCTAAATTTGGAATTGAAAGTTTAAAATTGAAAATCGGGAATTGGGAATTGGGCATCGGGCATCGGGAATTGGGCATCGGGAATTGGGAATTGGGCATCGGGCATTGGATAGGTCGGAATTAAAAGTTTGCTATTGCGACCTAAAATCCTTTTCAATTACAGGACTTAATGAGCTATTAACTATTAGCTATTACCAATTACCAATTACCTGTTTGGCCCATGCCCCATGCCCTATTCCCCATGCCCTATTCCCCAATTTGGTATTCGTGCCAAAACAGTTCTGCAAAAGCAACAGTGGGGTGTATGGGGGCCTTCGGCTTAGTTCGCAGAGACATTCCGGCTTCTACGGGAGTTCGATCGCCCTTACGAGAATTGCACCGTTCGCAAGCAGTCACCACGTTGTCCCAAGTATGCGGGCCACCCTTTGATCGAGGCATGACGTGATCCAGCGTCAAATGTCGGTTGCTACCGCAGTATTGGCAAGAATGAGCGTCGCGGCGCAGAACTTCCCGGCGATTGACCGGGGGCACTTTCCAAAGGCGTTCCCTGTTACCAAAAGTCAAGCGGATTTGTTCGGGTACGTGGATGCTGGTGCTGGGCGATCGCACCAGCCAGCCGTTGCCGATGCTAAAATCCAGAGGTTCAGCCTTGCCTGTTACCAACAGTACGATCGCCCGTTTGATGTTGACACGGCTCATTGGTAGGTAATTTTGAGAAAACACCACCACAGATTGCCTCAATACATCAGTTACTACGGTCACGGCTTGCTCCTCCTCATTTGGATTTTAGATTTTAGATTTTAGATTTTAGATTTGGGATTTTCGGTGCAACGCCTACATTGGCTACATCTGGTTTTTTCCCAGTTCCCCAAGCGGATCGAATTTCTCAAATATCCAATCAAATGCCCCCGCTTCTCTTACTTAGAAGCGGGGGCTAGAAAAACTGCTTTCATGCAAATTTTCATCCTGTCTTGGTACAGTCGTTTAGCTGTACCTCCCGCTTCGCGTATCTCGATGTGGCTGTGCCACTTGCAGACCGTCTCGGTCTACCTCGTTGTAATTAATTTCTGCAATTTGTTCTAATCCACTATAACCGGGTTTAATTAGGCCCAAGCCCGCCCACGAGGTCGCTGCGACAGTCGCCAAACCGGTGCTAAAGACGTGCCGTAACGACTCGGAGCGACCCGTAGGGCGATCGCACTTCAGTTGATAGGTGGAGTAGGTGGGGAGAAATTTCACAGCAGGCAGAAGGTGGTTAAGAGGCTTTCAATCTAGCTGTAAACATACTACACTGATATTACACATATGTCCACCCGTCACGGAGAAAAAATTATGCATACCCTACCTAGAACCTCAACCACCGAAATGGAAGTGACCAGCATTCGACTCGAAAGAGAACTCAAGGAGAGACTTAAAGAACTCGCGGGCAATCAAGGCTATCAAGCTTTGATTCGAGATTTGCTCTGGAATTACGTGCAGCAGAAGTCTGGAGAGTATCGGCAGATGTTTTCTCGATCGGATATTCGAGCTAGCATTAATGCCACAGCACAGCAGGAGGAACGCTGCGCGCTTACAGGAGAGTTGATTCGACCGGGCGGGCCGATGTTATTAGGCCTGACGATGCACGGCGAAATGGTGCCACTGAGTATAGGGAGTATGGCTGGATAAACCAGTTTATCGAAAATTTGTGAGAGCGATCGGCCTGGGGTGAAGGCCCCAGGCGCTGAAGATCAGACTATTTTAGATTTTAGATTTTAGATTTTAGATTTGGGAATGCCTTATAAGATAAGGGTTTGGAGGTTGCCTAGAGTTGCATTGTTTTTGGGAACTGGTATAAAAATACTTCGGACAGTTGTTGAGTGCCAACCGTAGAATAAGGATTTCAAGGCGATTCGGCAATCGAACTACCAACTGACATCTTGCACCATTTTCAATAAGCTTTTTATGGGCGGGCTCTCCTGCCCACCCCACAAGAAAATGCACTTGTTGTGGAACAGGCAAGATGCTTGTTAAGCGAGAATGATGCAAGATGTGAGCTACTAACGAAAAATCGAAGGTTTCAGACTGCGAACTAAAAAAGTCCGGGCTATTGGTATAAAATCCCGCAGTATCTAAACAATATCTATTTAACGAACCACGAAGACGTGTTCGGCGAAGCCGTTCCCGTAGGGTAGAGCACGAAGAAAGATGGAGAAGAAGATAGCTAATGTTAGCGGTTCGGGATTCTGGTAACGCAGATCCGGATGCTCCAAAACGCGCGTGTTAATGTTAAACTTTCCATCGGGCGTGCCGAACAGACGATCGTACATTTGATGAAAAAAATTAAGGTAATGCTGAAAAACCCCTACTTAACTGCTGCGAGTTCGATCGCCCTTCTCACAATTATTGCCGGATGTGCAGCTACTGAATCACCTCAACTTGCATCTCCCTCTCCTGTAGCTGAATCTTCCCCGCCCCCAGTTAAACCAAGTCAGCCTCAGCCCTTAATAGTCTCTGTTAGCAATCCCGAAACCGCCACAAATACCAAAATCCAGCAATATCTCAACGGCTTAACAGCACAAGGTTATGCCAAAGAAGATCAAGGGATATGGATGCAATCGGGCAATACTTTGCTAGCAAATCATCAAGGTACAGTTCCTCTGTCAGCCGCTTCTATTACCAAAGTAGCCACATCTCTGGTAGCACTGCAAGAATTCGGCCCGGAACATCAATTTATAACCTTAATTGGTACAACTGGAAAAATTGAAAACGGCGTATTAAAAGGCGATTTAATTGTACAGGGAAACGCCGATCCGTTGTTTGTTTGGGAAGAGGCGATCGCCCTTGGTAACGCCTTAAATCAAAAAGGCATCAAGCAAGTCAGTGGCAATTTGATAATTGTCGATAAGTTTTACATGAACTTTGAACTTGATCCCCTCAAATCGGGAGAATTGCTCAAACAAGGATTGAACAGTCAAATCTGGCCCAGCGAAGCCGCCGCCCAGTATCAAACCCTGCCTCCCAATACGCCAAAACCCCAAATAGCAATTGAGGGTACTGTCAAATTTTTGTCAGCACCTCCCAATGACGTGCAGCCTTTAGTCAAACATTATTCTTTGCCCCTTGCCGAACTGATCAAAAAAATGAATCAGTACAGCAACAATCTCATGGCAGATATGCTAGCTGATACTGTCGGCGGCGCCAAAACAGTCGCCCAAAAAGCAGCAGCAGCAACCGGAGTTCCCCCCGCAGAAATTCAACTCGTCAACGGTTCGGGATTGAGCGAAGAAAATCTGATTTCTCCCCGGGCTGCTTGCGCGTTATTTATAGCTTTAGAACGCTATCTTGAACCTTACAGCATGACAGTTGCTGATGTCTTAACTGTAGTTGGGAAAGATCAAGGAATACTGGCAGAACGGGCGCTTCCTAAATTAGCAGTGGTCAAGTCTGGCACGTTGGATAATGTTAGCGCTTTGGGCGGAGCCCTGCCAACTCAAAAACAAGAAACAGTGTGGTTTGTGATTATGAATGGAGGGGCAAATGTCGAGACATTTCGCACTCAGCAAGAGGTTTTGTTGAAAAGCTTTTTGAATGACTGGGGAAGTGTTCAAGTTTCGCCGCCGGAATTAACGCCAAATCCTGCTAGAAAGAGTAAGGTATCTCGCAGCGAAATTGTTCAATAAACTGTTGTGCATTTAATTTGTATATTCCGGGCGGGTTAGAAGCCCACCCCACAACAGAGTTTGTAGGGTGCGTCAGCACAGAAATTTTAAATTTTCAGCTAAAATAATGCAAGCGGATGCACCATAGGAGTACAAACTAATTTAATTAGGGGCTGTCGCCCTAGCGACTACAATGCCGATCGCACTTTCGACTCTGCTAATATATCTCTGCAAGTCGTAAGCAACTGTCACCTCCCCAGCCGGCGAAGCGTGAATTAAACCCATATTGCCGTCAGCATTGCGGTAGACTAAACCCGTGTGGGTGACATCCAATCCTTTAACATCCGTGGCTACCGCTACAATATCCCCTGGTTTTAACTGAGAATAAACACGTTTTATCTGATTTGTCGGGATGTAATTAACAGTAGTTTTGGCTAAGTCTGCTTCTTGCCTGACTATGCACTGATAAGTCGCTTCGTCTTTAACCATTTGCGGGTAACTGCTGCGGTGCTGACTCATGAAATTTAGTGTTTTATTCATGGGAACTCCACCTAATTCAGCGGTGATATTTTCCACTGTTTGCCGTTTTTGATTGTCATTAATCCATTCAGAAAAATAATGCAATCTGCTGCAATAACCGTTAATTTTACCGTTTAAATACCGCTGTTGTTCTATGCGATTTACAAAATTTTGATAGTCGTAATCTTGTACTGCTACGCCCCTGGCGATCGCCAAAACGGTTTCTACAAATAAAACGCAATCAAATTTATTCAAAGTTATGAGCAACTTTTCTTCGCCAGATTTGTCCAGCAAACCAGCGGCGTAGGGCGATCCTTGGAAATTATCGGCGATCGCCTGGACGATTTCTCCGATCGAGCGATCGTGCAAATTTTGTTGTTTTGCATACTGTACAACCTTTTCAAAACGTGCTATGTCTTGAGGCTGTGCAACGGTTTCTCTCTCGGTATTATTGGAGTCCGATCCTCTCGCCAGCACCTTCAGCAATTCGGAATAGGAAATTTCCCCTAAATTTTTGAAGTCCCACAACATACTCGGAAAACTGGAAACACTTTGCTTGTTTGTTATTTCCAGATTTTCGCTTTCTCCCGTCAAGGAAAACGCTAGATCCGCCCCCTGTGCTGCTGTTTGTCGATCGACAACATATCCCGTAGCAGATTGAGACTGAAATGCCCAAACATCAGGGATCAAAGAATTATTCACGCCGACGATCGCAAATCCCAAAACAGCCAGACTCCAAAAATTTTTCATGTTTTTCCAAGGATTTTGCTTCAACTCAGTGCTATCCTGAAAATTTTACAATTACTAGAATTCTCAATCAGCCTAGTAGACAGATAAAATTGGCAACAGCGGACTAGATGGATACACTTGTCATTTAGATGCCGCCCTATTATAAACTGATCGTGCGAGTTTGATAGCACAAAACTGTAATGCAAGTAGAACGCCGACGCCGCCCACGCCCAATTTCCCCCCGACGCCCCATCGAGCCCCTAGGCCCAATCGGGCCACGACGCCAAAGCAGCCAGCGTCCTGTTCAATCTCGTCGTCGAGTCAGGACGAAATTTTCTCGCTTAAAGTACCGTAACATCCTGTGCTTAATTGCCGGGGCGATCGCGATCGGTTGGATTGTCACAATACCGTTCAGAATTCGCCGTCCCCCAGAACCGCCAGTCATCTTGGCTAAACAGGCCGTCTCGCCTCAAGAAACACTCTCGCCTCCGACAATTGAACCATCGGACAATTTAGCCGATCGTCAAAGCGAGCCTACCTTTAGCTACAACATCAAAACACCTCCCAATCCAGTTTACTCTCAAGAATTGCAAGGGATTGTTGATGAAGCGGTGAAGATTGCAACCACCAAAGGAATGCCCGCAGAACGGCTATCAATTACCTTATTTGATGTCAGCAATTCCAAAAGTCACACCTTTGCCGGATATCAAAATCAAACTCTTCGATTTCCCGCTAGCGTTGCCAAGTTATTTTGGATGGCAGCGTTTTACTCAGCCATAGAAAAAGGCATTATTACGCAAAGAGAATCTGCATTTAAAAACGACCTAGAGCAAATGATTCGCATCTCCAACAACGATGCTGCCAGCAGACTTTTAGACAAAATCACAGATACAAAATCCGGCGGCAGGCTCTCAGGAGAAGAGTTGCAAACATGGCTGAAAAAGCGCACTCAAATTAACACATTTTTCCAGTCCGCAGGCTACAATGATCTTCGTATAAGCACCAAAAATTATCCCATATACTATTTAAGACAAGAAGGGCCAATCGGTCGCGACTTGCAATTGCGGGGCGATGCTTCTCAGCCGATTCGCAATCAAGTAACTACCGACCAAGCGGCCAGATTAATATATGAAATCTATACTAGGCAAGCCGTTTCCAGCGTCGCCAGTCGCAAAATGGCTTACTTGCTGACTAGAGACTTAGACCCCAAGGCATGGAAAAATGACCCTAGCAATTCAATAAAAGGATTTCTTGGCGAATCTTTACCAACTAATATTTATTTTGGTTCCAAAGTAGGCTATACTTCCAAATCCCGCAGCGAAGCGGCCTTTGTCAGAACTTTAGACGATCGCGCGATTTATATTTTAGTTGTTTTCGCAGACGATCCGGCTTATGCCAAGGACGAAACAACATTTCCGGCAATTTCTCGATACGTTTTCGATCGGCTAAACGCTCGTGGCCCCAGCACTTTGCAGTGATATGGAGTAGGGCCGGTTGACTGTTGACTGTTGACTGTTGACTGTTAGTCGAAAAACTGAAGGATGGTTGATATCAAATCCGGTTGCATCGGAATTATTCATCTCTCTGTTCTCTTCCTCTGTTTTCTTTGCGTCAACAGCGGCTTAATCATTCCAATGCAATCGGATTTGATATGAGTGTTGAATGTTGACTCGATTTTACACTTCCGGCGCGGTCAGAAGTGAGATTATGCACAAACAACTGTTTCTGCGAAAAAAGGGTACTGACGGCCAAAAAAAAAACAATTTTTTGACCACAACTCTATGCTTTTAGGTTAGGTAAAACCCGCATAAATAAACCCGGTTTCTGATATCCTATGATACTATGTCCGGTCCATTACCCTTAATAGGGTAGGGGCGGGTTCACGAAAAATATCTGCCAATAATTGACAATCTCAAAAACCCGCCCTTTTAATCGCTCGATCAGACATGATATGAGCAAGTGCTAATTAAGTTTGTCGTAATGAAGTCGTTTTTCTCTCGTCTGCCAAGAGCTAACTCTAAACGGTGAGTTTAACAATTGATTTACTGGGTACAATTTAACTGGGGCGAAAGGATTCGAACCTCTGAATGGCTGGACCAAAACCAGCTGCCTTACCACTTGGCGACGCCCCAACGTCTCAACATTTAATATAGTAACACCCAGACACGGGAATCTGTCAAGCATTTTGACAATAAAATTTAAAAAATGTTTTTGGAACCGATCGCCCGCAGGTTTATGCTTTGATCGCACGGGGGCGCGCCACGGGGATTTCAATCCTGAAATCCGCTCCCTGTCCAGGTTTCGAGATACAGTTCAAGCTTCCTCCGTGTTTTTCCACCACAATCTGGTAGCTGATAGACAAGCCGAGTCCCGTACCCTTGCCCACAGGTTTAGTGGTAAAGAAAGGGTCAAACAAGTGGCATTTAGCTTTTTCGGCCAATCCGGGCCCGCTGTCTTGAATCCGAATCACCACAACTTGACCCCTCGACTTTCCTGACTCATCAGCCTCCGAGTCTGGGTTCACCACCGCCGTCGAGATTTTGATCGTCTTAGGTGGAGGCTGATTTTCCAAAGAGTCGATCGCATTCGCCAAAATATTCATAAATACTTGGTTGAGCTGTCCGGGATAACACTCTACCTTCGGCAAGTCGCCGTAGTCTTTAATTACCTCAATTCCCGGCACTAGCCCGTTTGACTTCAAGCGGCTCTGCAAAATCAGCAGCGTGCTGTCAATCCCTTCGTGAATGTCCACCGGCTTCATCTCGGCTTCGTCGTGCCGCGCGAAGTTCCGCAGAGACAGGACAATTTGGCGGATGCGTTCAGTTCCCATTTCTATTGAAGACAGAATTTTCAGCAAATCCGGCACTAGGAACTCAACATCGATTTCTTCGTTTTTGTCGAGAATTTCGGGGCAAGGCTCCGGGTAATGCTTTTGATACAAGTGCAGCAAATCCAGCAGATTTTTCATGTACTGCTTGCAATAAGTCAAGTTGCCGTAAATAAAATTAACCGGATTGTTAATTTCGTGGGCGACGCCGGCGACCATTTGACCAAGAGAGGACATTTTTTCGTTTTGGATGAGCTGAGCTTCTTTCTGCTGCAACTGCTGCAAAGTTTCCGTTAGTTGGCGGGCTTGAGTTTGGGCTGCTAAGGCTGCCGCCCGCGTTTGGGCGTAGAGTTCGGCTTGGTCGATCGCTATCGCCAGTTGATCCACCACCGCTTGCAGCAATTCCACTTCGCTCGTCGCCCAGGAACGGTGGCTGCTGTAATGGTTACAAACTACAGCACCCATTTGACCGGAGCGAGTCTTGACTGGCAGCAGCAGGTTAGAAACAATCCCGATACTGCTCAAAAAAGCTCGCGTGGGCGGTTCGATGCACAGTGCTGTTGCAGCGTCGCCGATCCGGAGCGTTTGGCGGTGGCAAATTTTCTCGGCCAGCAGGGTTACTTGTTCGATCGGGTATTCTGTGAGCCGCTCTTTCAGTTCGGGATTTGCCGCCTCGTGGGTGATGGCAAAGCTTGGCTGCCCGTCTCGCGAGATGGAGTACCACAAAAAGTAGCACTGGTCAACCTGCAACAAGCTGCGAATTTCGTTGACAGCCGTATCTAAAATTTTGTCGAGGTCGAGGGAATTCCGCATCTGGCTGGCGAGGCCGAAGAGCAAGCCTTCCCGGCGGCTCAACAATTCTTCTCGGGCTGCGTGGCGATCGATCGCCACGGCGATGGCGTTAGCCATGCAACCTAGAACTTCTAGCGCTCCCTCGCTTGCCAAAGCGCTACTGCACAGAGTCATCACTCCCACCAGTCGCTCCTCCACAATCAGCGGATAGGCAATGGTGCACAGAGACGGGTTCGACAGTAGGCACACAGGAGCAGTTTGGAGTTTTCCCGCTTCTGTTCGCACCCAATCTTCTATTTCTTTTGCCCACTCTTGGCTGCTAAGTCCTGAATTGGCCTGCAATTCTAACCGCTCTGTCTGCAGGTTAAAAGTCCAGATGCTCACCCCTGTGGCGTCGAGATACTCTACCATTGCCTCGGTGCAGCGGTTGAGGATGACCGATATTTTCCCGCCTTGTCCGAGGGCTGCACCGACTTTAGCTTGCAGGGAACCCAAGCGAGCTCGCTCTTGTAGGGACGTTGCCGTTAGTTGGCGATCGGATGTGTCGCGGGGGCCGGCAACGATTTCTCGGATTTGTTGGGTATCGTCCGCGCGCCCGATGCCCGCTGAAGCTTCCCACACATATTGAGATTTGCCTGTTTCTCCCAGCGTCGGGAGCTTTTTTGTTCCGTATATTGTTGTCATGCTGCTCTGTGGCGTATGTACCGCAGACAAGCTCGATCGGTTCGATCCAGGAACTAACTCCGAGATTTTCTGGCTGTCGGAAGTGATATCTTCTACCTCTGGCAAATGTTTCTGGGCTTTGACTAATTGCCAGCGCAGCTCCACCAAACTCGCAACTTGCCGACTCAAAGCTTGCAGACCTTCTATCGTTTCTTTTGTCAAGTCTCGCGACACCGAGTCCATGACGGATAGCACTCCCAGCATCTGCCCCTCTGAGGTCATGACTGGGATGCCGGCGTAAAATTTCACGAAGGGGTAGAAAACGATCAGCGAATGCTCGCCAAATCTCATATCTGTGGAAGCGTCTCGAACAATGGCGGCAGGCAGTTCTTTAAAGGAATTTATAGGGAGTTCGATCGCAAATTCGGGAGCAACTGGCGGTTGTTGTAGGGAAATTGCCCGGTCAAATTCCGAGTTTGAGTTTGAACTCTGGGCGAACTCTTCGGGAGTTGGGTCCAGGGCGCGAGCGCAAAAATTCAGGTAACGGTGAGCCAAAGTTCGATCGATACCTAATTGCGACTTTAACCAGTGGCGATTACCGTCAATCAAGCTCAAGAAAGCAATAGGAGTTCGGCTGATTTGAGCTGCCAAACCTACCAAATTGTCCAAGCAAGCGTCTGGAGCAGAGCCGAGAAGCTGATACAAGTCAATGTTATGGAGCTTGAACACTTTTTTACCAAGAGGCAAGGGTGATTTCATCATGTGTAACTGCCCGTCTAGTTGCTGGCAACCGCCCTTCTCAATACTTCCCTTGAAAAACAAGCTATGAATTCTGTGCTGGGAGACTCTGGGCGCAAGTTCAGCGCAGGTTGCTTGCGCCGAATTCAGACTAACCTCTTGACTGATCTGGAAACTTTTGAGTTATGGGAGTTAGATCACGCCAAATCTAAGACTATATAAATTATACTTCCAGTTGACTATGCTTTTGAATACCTCCGGCTCTCTAAATCTAAGAGCCTCTGTTGGGAGGAAGCAGGTTTCCAAAATATATGACGATTGCTTACCTAGAATTTTTTTATCAGTTTAATTGTATTTTAACAGACTTGTCTAATCGTGGGTAGCTGGCTTGCTGGTAGATTTAAATCAGGGGTTTGTGCCACAATACCAGTGTCCTTTACCGAGCTGTGCCTTAGCCGGGAGTTCAACTACAGTTAGGAGATTAATTACAAAAGATTGGTAAGATGTTAAACTTTGTAACAATAGTTGTTCAAACTCGACCTTTTAGGGTTTCTGGGCCCGGATGCACATTTTGCAACTGTTGTAATTGCCGATCAACCACTCTCCCAATCCCTTTTTTCGAGTTTGAGGTAAAAAAACGGGGGTAAAGTTTCAACTAACGCTCCAACGGAGTTGACAATTATTGGGTAGAGGCAACGCTCAAAAAATAACTGAACGAAGTATGTTTTGTATTTTCAAGAACTATAAATAAACAGGGAGAAGAATATGTCTGCAAGTAGCAGTCAAGTACCAACTATTTTGGCAGTTGATGATAGCGTCGTAATGCAAGGACTTGTTAAACAGGCCTTAAGCAAAGAGTTTCGAGTTCTCGTAACCGACAATGCAGTGGATGCTTTGTCAACGATTTATCACGAACAAATTTCTGTTTTGTTGCTGGATGTTTCGATGCCTGGTATTGACGGATTGGAACTCTGCCGCACGGTGCGGAGCTTGCCTCAGTTTCAGAATTTGCCGATCGTAATGCTGACAGCGCGAGATGGAGCATTTGATAAGGTACAGGGGCGTTTGGCGGGAGCAACAGAGTATTTAACTAAGCCGTTTGATGCTGATAAGTTGCGCGAGGTAATTGGTAAGTTTATCAAAATCAAATAATCGGACTTAGGAAAAAAAGTCAGTTTTGAGTAATTAATCAAGTAATTTGAGTAATTAATGAACTAAAAAGTTGCGATCGCGCTCTGTGATCCTCGACTTCTTTAACAAGTCGAGGGGCGGGGCATTCTGCACTATTTGCGAGGTAAGTCCTAAATTTTTAATTTAGCCAGGAGTAGGGGAGCGATCGCACTGACAGGTAAAACATATTGGGCGGCACCAAGGGCGATCGCCTCCTTGGGCATTCCGAAGACAATGCAGCTAGCTTCGTCTTGGGCGATTGTCAACCCCCCTTCTCTGGCGATAGCCAACATTCCGTCAGCACCATCTCTACCCATTCCTGTCAGCAAAACCCCCGCTGCTGCCCGACTATAAAAATTAGCTACCGACTTAAATGTCACCGTTACAGAAGGGCAGTGTCCCGCAGCATGAGCAGCTTCTGAATAAACAAATCTCCCTTGAGAGTCCAATTCTAAATGACGTTTTTCTGGCGGAAAATAAACAGTCCCTGCTTGTGGCAATTCCCCAAAAGAAGCTATCTTAACAGGCAGTTTCGATTCATTACCCAGCCAATCAACTAATCCTTGCAAAAAACCTTCACTGATGTGCTGGACACAAATTATAGGCACGGGAAAACTAGCCGGGAGTTTAGAAATAATCGCGTACAGTGCTTGCGGCCCGCCTGTCGAAGCCCCTATAGCCAATACTTTAATAGTTGGAAATTTAACATTTTCGTTGGAAAATTTGTAATTAGGAACAGGTGCTTGGTTGATTTTTACAATTTGATTATTATCTTGTGTTGGCATCTTTTTTTGATGCCGTGTAAATACTTTAACTCCTGACAGGATTTTAACTTTAGCTATTAATTGATTTGCTAGGCGAGCGTAATCAGATACCAACCCGCCAATCGGTTTCGGAAAAACATCCAATGCACCAGCATTTAACACTTGAAATACATTGTGAGTATCATTCGCTTGCACTGAAGCACTAATTACTAAAATTGGTAGCGGATATTTCTTCATTACTTCTTCCGTAAATTCTAACCCGTTCATTGGTACCATGTTCAAATCTGTACAGATTACTTGGGGCTGAAGTTTGGGGATTAATTCTAGTCCTTCTAATCCGTTGCAAGCGGTTCCTACAACTTGGATGTCTGGCGAGGACTCAAAAATTCGTTTGAGGACGAGCGTAACGACTGGAGAATCTTCAACTAACAATAGTTTAATGGGCGATAACATCAGTTTGCTGGGAAATGGGGAATGGGGAACGGGAAATGGGGAATGGGGAATGGGGAATAGGGCACTTGTACTGCCCTTCGACTTACTTTCCTTCGGCGAAGCTTAGCGGGCAAACCGCGCAGGGCGAGTGGCTAAGCTCAGCACGAGTCGCTCAGTAACCGCGTAGTCCAAGTATTGGGCATTGGGCATCGATGCACTGGTAATGGTGCACTGGGCACTGGATATTTGGCCTTGCTAATTGGTAGTAAATAACAAATGCCTCGTAACCAAGGAGTAATGACTAATGACTAAACTAACCTTTTTAGTGTCTCTACCAACACATCTTGATTAAAAGTACCTTTAGGAATATAAGCATTTGCCCCCGCATCAGCACCTCTTTTTTTATCTTCATCCGATGCCAAAGATGTCACTAAAATTATCGGCAACTCACTGTATTCTTTTTGCTCCCGAATCTTAATAGTCAGGGCCAAACCGTCTAAATTTGGCATTTGTATGTCAGAAATCACAGCATCAAAATCGCGAGTTTTTAATTTATGGAAAGCATCCAATCCGTCTACCGCAGTCACAACTTCGTAACCCGCACCTTCCAGGATGCGTTTTTCTTGAGTGCGCGTGGCGATCGAGTCTTCTGCTAATAGTATAACTTGTTTTCTGCTGGCTGTCTCAAGTTGCGATCGCGCACCAGAAACCCCACGGGACGAAACTTGCTGGCGTACAGATTTTATCAAATCGTGGGGATTGAGTACCATACAAACTTCCCCAGTACCGAGAATTGTGGCACCCGAAACATTTCGCACCCGTTTCAGCAATAGACTTTGAGGTTTCATAACCACATCCTGTTCGTCTATCAAAGCATCTACAAATAATCCCAATCTTTCCTCCCCAACTTTCAAAACAATACAAGGCATTTTTGAAGAACTTGAATTTCGGAAGTAGTTTTGATTTTTTGTCGAAATTTCGCTGCCGATTTCCTGTCTCAGATACCGATTTTTTTGCCAGCCTTTTCTATTGTTTAATGCTAGCAAATCTGTCAGATGAGCAACTGACAGAGGCTGACCCTTTGAAAGTATAGTTTCCTTACCTTCTATAGCAAATATCTCAGACTGAGACACCAGTTGTGCCGTGTCTACAAACTCGACTGGCAGACCATAAGGAATTTCTTCAACTGTGACAATTAATACATTTGCTGTAGCTAAAGACGTGCTGATTTGCAGCCTCAAAGTGCATCCTTGTCCCGGTAAAGACTCTACTTGAATACTACCTTTTAGGGCTTCAACATTAGTGCGAACTACATCTAAACCCACCCCGCGCCCCGAGACTTCGGTAACAAATTTTTTGGTCGAAAAACCCGGAGTAAAAATTAAAGATTGTACTTGAGTATCGGTCATTTCTGCCAGTTGTTCAAGCGTACAAACATTACGTTTTACAGCCGTTTGTTTAATGCTCTCTAGATTTAGTCCCCGGCCATCATCAGAAACTTCAATAATAATATTGCTAGCAATATTATAGCCTTTAATTCGGAGAGTAGCCACGGGAGGTTTACCTAGTTTTTTCCGCTCCTCAACAGTTTCAATCCCGTGGTCGATCGCATTTCTAATCATGTGCATTAAAGGGTCTTTCATTTCTTCTAAGATGCGTTTGTCTGCTGTAGTTTCGCCTCCTTCAATCACTAATGCAACTTCTTTACCTTCCCGTTTTGCTAAATCTCGAACAGTTCGAGGAAATAAATTAAAAATAGTAGACAAAGGCAGAAGTCTCAGAGTGCGAATTCCTGATTCTAATGCCTCAGTGATTAATTCGAGTCTAGCAGTATCTTCATAAACTCGATTTCTCAAGCGGTTGACTAAAGTTCCGAGACGTTCTAAACGTTCTTCTGTACGTTGATAGTAATCCTGCAATTGGCTAAATTTACCGCTGGCTTTAATACCGTTTTCAGCTATTTGCATCCGATCAACAGTCAAGCTCGTTACAAAATATTCTCGGCTCCACTCTTCCCACAAAGTTGTAATTTGTTCGATATCTGCAACTCGGTGTCCTAGCCGAGTTTTTGTGACAGTAAGTTCCCCTGCTTGAGTCATTAAATCGTCTAAATTTTGAGTAGCAACGCGAATGGTTTCAATGCGGTAAGATGAGGTTGAGGATGCAGTAACTGCCGACTGCGAAGCCGACTCAGTGGCGGGCCCAGAAGGTGCAGGCAAGTTTTGAGCTTCCAGTAGCAATTCTGGCTGGGATTGTAGGGGTAAAAAAGAGGAATTTTTCTCTAAGGTAAGGGCTTCAGAAGTTTCAACATTTGTTTCTAGTTCTTTGGTAGAAGGCTCAGTAAATTTCGCTTCTACCAAGGGTTGTTCTGGTACTTGTGAAGATGAGGGATCTACTATTGAGGCAGCCGCCTGTGGCTGTGGCTGACTAGAAGCACCCATCATGCTAGCGAGGATGTAAAAAGTATTAACGCCGGAATCTTCGCCGGTAACGGCTTCGTTAACGAGTTTCCGCATGGCGTCTAAACCTTGCAAAAGTCGATCGCTAATATCCGAATTCAGTTGAGTTTCTCCCCGTTTGACAGCTCCCAAAATATGCTCCATTTGATGAGCTAAAGATGCTACATTTTTTACTCCCAGCATCCCAGCATCACCTTTAAGAGAATGGGTTTCCCGCAACAATTGTTCTAACTTAGCTAAGTCGCTCGGATATTGTTCTAAGTACAGCAATCCGTCGTCGAGTTTCTGTAAGTGTTCTTGACTAGCGACTTTAAATACATCTCGAAGTTCTTGATCTTCAATCATCATATAGGTTATTAAGTAATAGCTGATTGGTTATGGCTTAAGGGTAATGATAATTCGTTAACTCCTCCGTTCATTACTAATGACTCATGACTACACTACTTCTTTAAGATTAAATGCAGCTTCTGTGAGTTGTTGAGTACCAATTTTAACTTGAGTAATGCCACTGACTGTTTGAGACGCGGATTCCTTCATAGAACTCATGGCATCACCTACTTGCTGAATTGCTATCGCCTGCTGTTTAACATTAAATGAAATTTGCTGGTTGCTAGCAAACACCAGATTGCAAGCTTCCCTCACACCAGTAAAAGCTTCTGCCGTATCTTGCGCTGTTTTTACCCCTTCTGCAACTGTTTTGCGACTATCTTCAGTTGCTTTTACCGTTGAGTCGATCGCGCCCTTAATTTCTGGAATAATACCATTAATCTTTTGTGCTGCTTGTTGGCTTTCATCTGCTAACTTACGAATTTCGCTTGCTACCACCGCAAAACCTTTACCGTACTCGCCGGCTCTGACTGCTTCAACAGCGGCGTTGAGAGCCAGCATATTAGTTTGGCTGGCTAAATCGCTAACCAAACTTGCGAGAGTCGATATATTGCCAATCTGACTCGTGCTGTCGTCGAGTCGATGATTTTGCTTAGAAATTGCCACCACAGCTTCTCTAAGATTCAGCATTTGATTGAGAGTTTGATCTACCTTTTTAGTACCTTCTTCGGCTAGATTTAAAGCTTGGCGAGCAGCAACGGCAACAGACTCAGCTTGCTCGGCTGTTTGCTGAGAAGATCTGCCCAAATTTTCTAGAGTTATAGTTGTTTGATTAACCGAGACAAATTGTCTATTTGCTATTTGCTCTTGTCGGTTCATATTAGATTCTATTTGCAGTGAAAATGACGATATTTGGTAAATCAACCCCCGAATGAGAGCAACAATTTTTTGCAAAAAAAACCATCCCAATCCCAGCACCACAGCCAGGGAAACAATAGCAATCAGGGCTGCTATTTTTTGAAGAGAATCGATGGAAGAAAATAGCAATTTTTTGGGTGAACTATCCACAATTACTAAAAAATTATTTGTATTTTGTTTGCTGGGGAAAACTGTATTATAGCTAATCACTAGCTCCCTATTATCAATATTTCCCTGACCACCTGAGAGTATTTTAGCAACAATGTCTGCAGAATAATCATTTTTGACATTTTCCTTAGTTTTAAGTTCAAATCCCCATGCTTTTTTAGGATTGGGATGAGCCAGATAATACCCATCTTGATTTAAGATAAAAGATTTGTCTGATAGTTCAGGATTGAAATTTTTAACCATATCGAGCAGAGTGCTACCCAGAGCATTCGTAATGAGAAAGCCTTGTCTTTCTCCTTTGGGATTAAAAATTGGAGTGGCATAGCGAATTGTTGGCTTATAAGGAATTTCTATTTTCCCCCTTTCCTTATTCAGATTTAAGGAAGACACATAGACTTCTCCTGATTTTAGCTTCATAGTTGCCGAGAAGTAATCTGTGTCTGCTTTATTTTGTAGTTGAGAATCTGGAATAACTTTGATATTTGTGCCGTCAGAATCTACGCGCACGATCTCTTTACCACTGTTATCTATATAACGCAATTGCATATAATATGGCTTGGCTTCCATCATGGATAAAAATGTGAGTTGCATTCGATAAACCCAATCTTTATAAGTTGAATTAGTTTGTTTGTCTAATCCATTTCCTTCTCTAGCTCTAATCATTCCCTGAACAGGGGGAGTTTTGCGGAGAAACAAAATATCGGCTCTCAGATTTTCCAATTTGTTACTCATTTGATTGGCGGTGGAATTAACACTGTCACTAAGGGTTATTAATGCTAAATTTTGCAGTGCTTCTGTTGAAGAAGAAATTCCATACCAACCAACAATAGATACGGGAATCAAGGTACTTAAAATTAGGAGTAGCAACAGTCGATGCTGCATTTTTTGGAAAAAATTGTTAATCATTAGTTACTGGGAATCGGTTACTGGTAACTTGTACGCTCGCATAGTCTAAGTATAGAGAACTGGAAAATTGTATGATCGGGTAGCCGAAGTATTGAAAATTGGGAAGTGGTAATAAAGAAAAAATAACAACTCCCTAATAATAACTCACAACTCACTACACTGCTGATTTGATATTAGGTTTTTATTGGCATTTGCCCATAAACAAGTTATTACTCCCGTTAATATCGCTGGAATTGTAGTGAGGTCGATCGCCAAAGCAATTGTTTTAACTCTTAAGGATATATTTGGCCTTTTTGGGGAACTACTCATAATTCATTGCTCTCCTACAAAACTGCTTTCAAATCTAACGCTGCTTCATTCAATTTTTGAGTACCGACTTTAGTTTGACTGATACCGCAAGCGGTCTGGGCTGCGGCTTGATTGAGAGAGTTCATAGCTTGCACTACCTGTTCGATCGCGATCGATTGCTGTTTGGCATTCAGCGAAATTTGCTGAGAACTCAAAACCACATTGTTAATGGCATTGGCAACTCCTGCAAATGCCGCTGCGGTTTCTGAGGCAATATTCACGCCCGATTCCACTGTTTTAGTTCCTTCGTCTGTCACCATTACCGTTGAGTTAATCGCCTTTTGAATATCAGCAACTAATAGATTAATTTGCGCTCCTGACTTTTTACTACGATCGGCAAGTTTGCGAATTTCTGACGCCACCACGCCAAACCCCTTGCCGTGTTCTCCTGCCCGCACTGCTTCAACAGCAGCATTGAGTGCTAACATATTAGTTTGATTAGCCAAATCGCTAACTACACTTGAGATATTACCAATGTGATCTGTTTGTTCGCTCAACTCTATAATTTGTCCTTGGATATCCTGAACTTTAGTTTTCAGAGTTGCCATTGCTTCTAAAGTTTGTTCTACAGCTTTTGTGCCACCTCCAGCTAAATTCAAAGCTTGCATTGCTTGAACCACGGCTGTTTCTATCTGCTGTGATGTCGCCCTGGAAGAGGCTCCCAATTCGTCCATTGTAGTAGTAGTTTGATTTACGGAAGCTGCTTGCTGACTTGCCATGCGTTCCTGTTCTTCCACGGTGGCTGCAATCTCAGTGGAAGAAGTGGCGATCGAGCTAATTGCCCGATCGATAGTTTGGGCAATTCCTGATGATATCAGCCAAGCTATAACCGCACCTAACACCAATAAAAACACGGAACCAAATACCAATGCCGATATCAAAAAAACTAAAGATTGCTTCGTTTTTTCTGTAGCTTGCTTAATCGCTTTTACTTCTACTTCGCGAAATTGCTTATTTACTTCCACAAATTCATCCACAAATTGTGTGTGTTTTCCGGTGTTAAAGAGAGCCAATGCTGCAGTTCTATTATTTTTTTGTAATAAAGCAACTATTTCGTTAGAACCGTCATAATATTCGTTGCAGAGTTTTAGCATCTTCTCTAAACGCATTCTCTGTTCAGGATTTTCCATCTTCAACTCCGCACTATTCCCCGAATCACGAGCTAATTCTCCACCCGTCTTAAAATCATTTAAAAACTGCGGATTTTTATTAATTAAATACCCGCGCATTCCCCGTACCATTTGTTCAGCACCTGCGGACATATCATTTGTGTCTCTGATCACATTTTCTATCCTTTCTACTTCTGCAAAATTATTCAACACTTGATTAGTAGTTGTATAAACTAGCACCGGAAAACCCAAGTATATAGTTGCGGGCGCTACATATGCCAGCAGCATTCTATTTCTAATATTTAATTTTATTAACTTAGAAAACATATTTTTCTCCTTAATTTAAGCACGTGAATATACGAATTAGATTGCTTAGTTAAATCTCGCTTGAAAAGCGGATTTGGTATAACTCAATACGCTTGGGTTAAAACTATTTATTCCTCAGAGATCCCCGTCGCATCCCCGCCCATCGTTGCGAGGACTTTGAGTAAGTTCTTGTCCCCCCATTGAGAAGGGGGGCTAGGGAGATCGAGCTTAACTGAACCGTATTGTGGTATAACTAACTTCTTTAGTCCTGGACGCATTTCAAGATAATTCTCTCATGCTAAGTCCCGCTCGTTACCAGTCTTGATCTCTGCGTTGGATCGGGATTGCGAAGGAAATGAAGTATCAAGCCAGATGGTTCACTGCACTCATGACAGATATACTTTGCGTAAGTCCTGTTCTGGATTCAAACCTCTTCATCAACAACTACTCCTCCTTTTGTCAGCAGTTTTTGCAAGTTGAGAATAGCCATCATTTTTTCCCCGTAAATAGCTGTCCCCCGTAGATATTCGCGGTTGGCAGAATGCAGTGCTGCCGGAACAGCCGCAATTTCCGACACATTTAAGTATATAATATCTAATATTTCGTCAACAACTATACCAGCGACAAAATCGGCCACTTCAACAACGATCGCCTTAGAGAGATAATTTGCAGTCTCCGACATATTTAAAGACATATTTAAAACACTGCGAATATCAATTAGCGTCACAATTTCTCCCCGTAAATTTATATTTCCCACTATGCGATCGGGAGTGCAAGGAACCGGAGTTACTTGGTTGATATCAGTAAATTCGCGGACTAGATCTAAATGAATACCAAAGTATTCGCTATTCAAAACAAAAACCGCCAGGGACATATTAATTGCAGCATCATTTTCCCCCTCGCCTCGCAGCCTCAAATGATTAGCGCGCGATTTAAAAATTGCTTTTTCTTCCGGGGTAGCCTGCGGGCCAAAAACGTGACGCTTGCTCAAATTTTTAGGATTTTTACCTAACAATTTTGAACTTATTTGCCCGTGTAAATTTTCCGTCTCTGCCTCACCTGCTGCTGCTTCACTACCTTCATTGCTTGGAGAAACAAGCCAGCTTTCCTCTGCCTTTTCGGGAGAATATCGAATTAAGTGATCGAGATTCAGCAGCATGATAATATCGGCTTCGCTGCGGGCTAGTCCAGCTACAAAATAATGAGAGGCTTCTGAATTCTCTCGCCCGTAAGATAGCTGCGGAGTGATGGCCTCTTCTGAGAGTTCCTTAACTTCGCGAACTTGATTGACAATTATACCAACTTTCGATTCTTGCCACTCTATGACGATCGTACTATCTGTCACAGAATACTCCTGCCAAACGTATCCGAAACGCAGATTCAGATCCATCACGGGCAGAATTTCGCCCCGAAGGTCGATCGCCCCAACAATATCTTGAGGTGCTTCTGCAATTGCTGTCAACTCCGGCAGAAAGAAAATTTCCCGAACGTAGCAGGCTTCTATACCGCAGAGAAAACCGTTCTGTTCAAAGATAAGATACGGTTTAGTTTCCATATTTTAGTGTACAGTTTCTTTACTGTATAATTTTAACAATTTTTTTTTAACATTCATCAGCACTTGACTAGCTGTCATTTTTCCCTGTGAATCTATGGGAGTGTTTGGCGGCAGCGCTTTCAGGATTTCACAAGATGAATGGTACATTTTAAGAGCTCTTTTTACTTGGCCTTCTTTATTGTATATATTCCCTAGCTCTATATAAGCTGAAACAAAAGATGGACACATATAAATAGTCCTCTTTAATAAATTCTTTGCTGTTTCTAATTGACCCTGTTCTTCAGCAATTTGAGCTTGTAAATAATCAGTATATACTGAGCCAGGCTCTACTTTTCTAGCTCGATTACAGTATTCTATTGCCTGAGAATAATTGCCCGCATTGGCCTGAACTTGAGCGATTAAAAAATAAGCATCAAAATTATGTCCCTGCAAGTCTATTGCCTCTTGTGCCTTGTTGATAGCCTCAGCATAATCTTGATTTTTAAATAATTTCTTAGCCTCTAAAATTAGCATTTGAGGTGTTCTATTTTGAGTATTTTCTGCTATTATTTTTTCTGTAACTGACACGGGATTGTTCGGTAAGCCGTCCTCCAGATAGCGAGATGGCAGCATATTACCCAGCAGATTACTTATTTTTAATCCGGGCGGCATCTCTATCTCTGGAAAATTGCTGTTAGTAGTAAAACTAGGTGGCATAGTTTCCCCTGTTAGCAACTCACCACTATCATCGCCCATAGTATCTGCTTTCGGGAATTCCCGAAATGCCGAGTTTGCTTCCCCTACAGTCGCAACCCTAGACTCTATTTGACAGCGTTCCTCCGGTACTGCATCCCGACGCTGATACACCACTGACTCCGGGAAAATCTTGGGTTCAAACTCGTTCATAATTTGACCGTAAACTTCAGCGTGACCGGTCATTAAGTATCCTCCAGGTCTCAGTGTCTTGGAAAATTTTTGCAGTACCAGTGAAATATACTTATGTTCAAAATACACAAAAACGTTTCTACACAAAATTAAGTCTATGTTATAAAGATTTTGGTAAATATTAGGAAACTCATCTTTGATTAAATTTACACAGCTAAAGTTGACACTTTCGCGCAATTCTAGATTAATTTCCCAATCATTTTGCCTCTGATGAAAATACTGCTTTTGTATCTCCGGTTCAACCAAGCGAAACGACCAATGACTGTAAACTCCTTGGGGGGCTTTTTTGATTACTTTTTCATTGATATCTGTACCTAAAATTAATATTTTCCATTGCTCCCAATCGGGAATCAATTGTTTTAAAACAATAGCTAAAGAATAAGGTTCTTCACCGGTGGAGCAGCCCGCACTCCAGATTCGCAGTGTCGGCTGCATTCCCAAGGTCTTGTGCAAGTTTCTTTTCTGCTCTATCAATTCAGGAAAAATTACTCTTTTTAAGAGAGCAAACTGTCCTTTATCTCGCATAAAATAACTTTCAGTTGTTGTTAATAGCAATACTAATTTTGCCCATTCATTTATACTTTCAAAAGTTTTGGCGGTTAAAAGTTGATAATATTTTTCGGGTTCTGCAATTTTTTTGTCTCTCATTCGAGTCATGATTTTATGAGACAAACCAGCCCGATCTTGGGTTCTAATTCGCACACCAATTTCGGTAGTAATTAAGTTAATAAATAGCTGAATTATGGAATCATTCATTTAATAATTTGGGAAGTGGAAACTTTTACTGAGCTGGTGCTGAGTTTGGGCTGAGGATAGCTGCTAGCCTGCGGCTCGTCGGTTCGCAAAGCTGCAGGGAGCCGAAGGAAGTGCGTAGCTGAACTATTGGAAATTGGGGAACTTGTAAGCTCGTGTAGTAGAAGTATTGGGAATGGGGAATTGGGGAATTTGGAATTATAAATCGGGAATTTAGCCGATCGCCTTAACAAGAACAGTGTTACACCACATCATATCAGAAACTTGCCAGCTACTTAAAGGAAAAAGGCAAAAGGCAGAAGGTAGAAGCCAGGAAAAGAATATTCCTTCTGCCTTCTACCTTCTGCCTTCAAAGGCACTAATCTCCAACTTTAAGCTGGATATATCCGCAGGCGGCGATTGGGTTCTTCCCCAAAACTGTGGGACTTCAGGTGATAGTGTTCCACAAGTTCGTGCTGCATTTTTCGGACGTTGGGAGAACGGGGCAGGAGTTCCACCGGCTGTCCCTTGGGAATGACAATTTGCTCGACTGCCAAGCGGGTTTCTTCGAGAGCTTCGAGCTCGTCAGAAGAACCGCTGCGGGCGAATAAGGCGAGGTCTGCCACTTCCGGGGTACCTGGGTCATCCATGTCCAACAGGCGCCGCAAAGCTCTCGCTACGTGGGGAATAGTGGCGGCCTTAATTGTGTGCAGGGGAACTTGGCGAGTTTTGGCCAAGTGCCTCAATTTTGACTGGTTCCGAACGTTCGATCGTAAAGCCACAACCACGTCAGCACTCTCAATATCCTTCGTCAGCAGTACCGGCAGGTTCAGCGTCGAAATCACCTGTTCGAGCTGGTGGCGAGGTATGCCGTAAGGATAAACGTGGAGGGGCAAATCTTCGCCGTTAGGGCCGACATTATGGGAATAGCGTCCGGCCTTGGGTACCGGTTCGACGGACAGGGATTCTTCGAGCAGTTGCTCGAAATACCGAGTCTCAGAAACCGGCGCGCTCTTAGCAGCTAAGTTCTCGCTGGGAGCGGGCATCGGCACCATTTTGCCAGCACTCCGCCACCCTGAGATCGGTGTGACGGGCCGGATTGCTGATACAGCAGCCGGGCCGCTGGAAGCTGCCATCCCCGGAAACCGGGCGGGGGGAGCGGCTGACTCGCGCTCGATAATTATTTCTCCAGTCTCGCTGACGCTTCTGATTTGCTGGCTCGGTTCGCGTCCCCGCAGCAGAGTGTCGATCGCCTCTGCAACTCGCTCGTGGATTACCCAGCGCTCGCGTTCGAGCATTTCGATGGCAATTTCAAAAGTTGGCGGTGCTTTGCGCTCCAAAACCGTCTTTTGAGAACCGCGCCGTCTTGCTTCGTCATCTCCCAGCGTCACCGCTTGGATGCCCCCAATTAAGTCTGCCAGAGTCGGGTTTTTCATCAAGTTTTCGATCCGGTTCCCGTGGGCGGTACCGACCAACTGCACGCCCCTTTCGGCGATCGTCCGAGCCGCCAAAGCTTCGAGTTCCGTACCGATTTCGTCAATCACGATCACTTGCGGCATATGGTTTTCCACTGCTTCGATCATGACTTGGTGCTGGAGTTCGGGACGGGAAACTTGCATTCTGCGAGCTCTGCCGATCGCTGGGTGGGGAATATCTCCATCTCCGGCAATTTCGTTGGAGGTATCGATGATTACCACCCGTTTTTCCAAGTCATCGGCGAGCACGCGGGCAATTTCCCGCAGGGCCGTGGTTTTGCCAACTCCGGGGCGGCCGAGCATCAAAATTGACTGACCGGTTTCCACTAAATCGCGGATAATGCCGATCGTCCCGAACACAGCGCGGCCCACCCTCAAAGTCAAGCCGATAATCTCGCCGCTGCGGTTGCGAAGGGCGCTAATTCGGTGCAGGGTTTGCTCGATACCGGCTCGATTGTCGCCGCCGAAGTGGCCGACTCGCTCGATGCAATAGTTGAGGTCTGCCTTGGAAACTGGCGTTTGAGAAAGAGGTTCGGCCAAGGATGGAAAACGAGCTTCAGGTTGGCGGCCCAAATCCATGACAATCTCAATGAGATTGTTGCGCTGCGGGTGCTGCTCTAAGGGCTGCCGGATCTCATCTGGCACGATGTCTAATAATCTGTTGAGGTCGTCTGTAATCTGCATTCGCCTCGATGTGTTCGGTGACGTTTTCAACTTTTTAGTCAGTTAACAGTTGTCAGTTGCCAGTTGCCAGTTGCCAGTTGTTTTTTACTTGTAACTAATGACTCATGACTAATGACTAATGACTTCTGACTTCTGACTAAAATTCTTTGATCTGGGAAACTAGAGAACGAGCTAAACTCACGGCCTGTGAGAGAAGTTCTGGGACGGCTTCGAGCTGAGGTAGCCGAGATGTTTGAACTCCGGCTCCTGGCCGCGTGACTGCCACCGGAACGGCATAGGCTCGATCGGTCTGCATTGTTTCTAACTGTTCTAAAATTGGCGATAGCAAAACCCTGGCATAGCTGCCGTAAGCTATACCTGCAATTTTTGGGGCATCAGGAATTGACAAATTTTTCCCATGCTCCCCGATCAGTCCCTCGGCTCTGAGCTTGCTGACAGTGTGAGCATTAGTGCCGCCTGCAAGTTGCACGTATCCCGGCAACTGGGCAGCCAAAACTTTTTGACCGAGTTTGACCGCGGCTCTAGTAGTTCCTGTTCCGATATCTCCGCTCATTGGCCTACCGTCTGTTTGCCAAATTAGGGGACAAGGAAGGGGGGAAATTAGTTGATACAATGTCCGCAAATAATCAATCAAACCGTCTCCATCGGGGCAACTAATTGCTATTACCTTGAGTTGAGCGACCCAAGGAGCTATACTCGACCAAAGTCGCGCAAAATCTGCCTCTCTGCCTACTTGCGTGTGGATTTCTAGGGCGTCCGCACCGGATTGCAAGATTAAAGGTGCGATCGCGGCTGGAGCAGACACGTAAGAACGAGTATAAATCAGTTGGCTCGGACAAATCGGCAGACAGCGACCGCAGCCATAGCATTGCTGGTCTATCACCCCGGAAAAACCACTGCCAGCACTCTGAAAAACTATTGCTTCGGCTGGACATATTTTTTCGCACGGCCGCCAGCAGTCCACCGGACAATCGGCTGGGTTGAATTCGGCTTTGCGAAAATGCGGGTCTTCCCCATCATTTAAACTCACCATCAGCAACGGCAACCCTTTGCCGCCAAACCTGCGGTTTTGAGTTCTTGCCTGTAAGTCGCTGGCCACTTGTAGGGCTTCTTTCGCTGCGGCGACGGCGGCGGGATCTGCCGCGACATCGATACAGTCAGCGCCTGCTAAGGTGTAAGCCAAGGTGAGATTCCGTACAGCAGGCAGGTGTTGAAAGCTCGCCCCACAGATCAGCTTGAACCAATGGCCATCTTTTAATGAGTTTAGGGGATGATAATGTTCTGTCACCCTTATATGCTAATCCTTTCAGCTAAAAATTACTATGTGGAAATTTCTACTTAATTTGAAAATTTAGGCGGTTACAAGCTGGAAACGCTACTGATAGCAGTAGCTGTTGCGCTGTTGGCTCTATATGTAGAGTTCTGCCTTAATTTTTTTTCCTAAATTTGATTTTTTTGAGAGCGACTGCTGAGGGGGATTTGGAGATGGGGCGATCGGTTTTAGTTACGGACAGACTCTCTATTTTATCATAGTTGGGTGGATTTGGCAAGGAAAAAGTAGACTAGAGATTTTTTTTGGAAGTGGCCGTGCAGTGGTCATTGCCATAAAGTTCGATCGAGCATTGAAACCCAGCGACGAACCGCAGATGAACATTCTACTCCCTAACTTGAAGCTACATTCATCTGCGTTAATCTGCGATTCAACGAGCTCTACTACTTGCTCAGCCGCTTATAAACCGTAGCCAAAGCATGGCTATCCCCCACATTTCCCGGAAACAAAACCACGGGTAAATTGGGAAACAGAGGATGATCTGCATCGGTTTTCACCACCGAACAACCTGCGATAATTTGACCGATTTGCCTGACACTTTTTAGCGACAAACCTGTACTCAAAACATCATTAGAAGTAATGCCGCCCTTGCTAATCAAAAACCCGATATCGACAGGCAGTCCCCGCACGATATCCATCAGTAAAGCAGAAACCGCCTCTCCAAATTTTAACCTAATTTCTGCATTGTCAAATTCGAGTTCCTTGCGGCTGGTATAAATTACAGGCGTTTTACCATCGGCATGAGAAGTGCGGACTTTTTCGAGAGTTTCATCGAGCATTTGGGTGCGATACTCTGGTGAATCTTCTAGCAAGTGAGATACATCTATTTCAATGCTAACTATATTGGGTTCTTTTAACAAGCGTTCCAATTGTTCAGTAGTTTTCTTAACGTGGGAACCAACTATTACTGCACCCGGTTTGCCATCTCTCACGTATTTTGCCATTTCGTCGGCTGCTACTGGCTGCGGGCCGAGGTCAGCTAAGGATGTTAAAATACTCGCCCCGCTGCGGAATAAAAACTTTTTTCCTTGACTGGCGGCAGCGAGAATGTGTTTGGCAAATGTGTCTAAATCCCCTTGGCTTTCGCCGTCAACAACTGCACATTGGTTGTCTTTCATCTCCATCAGTCGATCTAAACTTCCGTAGCGGATGTCTGCGAGTAAAATGCGATCGACTGCATCAGCTTTGATGCGACCTTTGGTTTTTTCTTCTACGTAGTCGGGCAAGTAACTGTGACTGTAGCCGAAGACTGAATCTTTGGCAAATTCGGTTTGGTGAACAGGCGTTGCGACGCTGTTAACCATTAGGTAATGCACGCTGTGGCGGGTAATTCTGCCTCCTTCAAAAAAGGCGGGAATTAAAAAATGAGCGTCGAAGGGGCCGAGTTCTTCGGCGATCGCGTCGGTTTCGATGGGATAGTGGCCGCGCAGGGTAGAATCGGAACGGCTAACTATTAGGAAGTCTTCGATTTTTTCGCTGGCGATCGCCCTTTTTAGATTTTGGCACACTTCGCGGGTGACGGAGGCTGCTTTTTCGGGAGTTAGCGATCGAGTATTTGTCAGTATGAAGAAAATCGGGCACTTGTCCCGCAGCCCCAAACGCAGGGTGTCTTCGTCCCAACGTGTCAGCAGCAAGCAACTGTGCACGGTTTGAGAACCAGTCGGATCGTCGTCGAGAACTATAATCTTGGGTTTAACAGAAGACATACTGACCTGGTTGTTAACGTCACCTTTCCAAGATATCCTTAGTTGTTACGTAACAGGAAAAAATTTACAATAATTATGATATTTGTTTCACAATTCTCATAACTTATAATTTGCAGAATATGTTTGAGTTATATCGCTTCAGTAAGCTGCATATTGCTACTGGGTAAGAGGCGCACGCAGCCTTGCACGTTACTAACTTTTGCCCTTTTTAAAATTAGCAGCGTTTCGATCTTGCAACTTTTTCATTTCTGCTTGCACTCCCACGGCTACCTGCAAAGCTTCGTTGAGCAATCGTCCTTGTTCGCTGGCTCGATCGCTAATTTGCAGGGCATTCAAAGTTCTCAAATTATTGGCAAACAATTCGGAGTTAGTAGCGACAAATTTTTTGTTTTCCCTGAGAATTCTTTCGGTTTTCAAAGCTCTAACTAAATCGTCTCTGATGAGCTGCAAGGCTTCAATAACTTTTGCTCGATCGCCTATTTTGACTGCCACATTGCCGGCATCTTCTATCCTATCGTTAATTTCGATCGCTTTGATTATACCATTATAGCGATCGACATCATCAAAAAGATTGATTAAATGTTGGTTTTGGCGGCTGCACTGAATTTTCCACGCATCCTCAAAGATTAAACCGACGATCGCAGCGAAGTGAAGGGCGAACCACCACAAATAAGCTCTAGGAAATATCGCAACCAGCAGCCAACAACTGATGAGAACCAAAACAATTAAACCGACAGTTTTCAAAGCTTCGCGGGCAAACTTAGTCGCTGTCGGCGGCCGGTATACGCGATCGGGCCCGGCGCCGGTGAGGTGCTTGAGCTCACCGAGAGTAATTTCTAATCCCTGAATGTCAGCTCGCATAAATCTTTACAAATATATGTTAATTATAAAGTTTTGTAGTAGAACAAAGAGCTCGTCTACAATAAACCTAACACTTTTTCAAACCAAAACTGCACTATGTCTGCACGTCCTATATACCTCGACAACCACGCCACAACCCCGGTAGATCCACGGGTACTTGAGGCGATGCTGCCGTATTTCACCGAACAATTCGGCAACGCAGCCAGTATCAACCACGTCTACGGCTGGGAAGCAGAAGCAGCGGTAAAACAGTCACGACAAATCATAGCAGAAGCGATCAATGCTTCTCCAGAAGAAATTGTTTTTACCAGCGGCGCAAGCGAAGCAAATAACTTAGCGATCAAAGGCATAGCCGAGGCTTATTTCAGTAAAGGAAAGCACATTATCACAGTAAAAACCGAACACAATGCAATTCTCGACCCCTGTACCTATTTGCAAAAATTGGGGTTTGACATTACTGTTTTACCCGTGAAAAGCGACGGGCTGATTGATATAGGCGATTTGATCAAAGCGATTCGGGCAGAGACAATTTTAGTTTCAGTGATGACAGCTAACAACGAAATTGGCGTCATCCAGCCGATCGCAGAAATTGCTGCAATTTGTCGTGGAAATGACATTCTTTTTCACACAGATGCGGCACAGGCGATCGGCAAAATCCCCCTCGATGTAGAGGAGATGAATATCGATCTAATGTCCTTGACAGCCCACAAAATCTACGGGCCAAAAGGCATCGGTGCTCTCTACGTGCGCCGCAACAAACCGAGAGTGCAGCTAGCGCCGCAGATGCACGGAGGAGGGCACGAACGGGGAATGCGATCGGGAACTCTCTATCCACCGCAAATAGTTGGGTTTGCCAAAGCAGTAGAATTGGCAATTGCAGAAATGCCCTCGGAAACAGAACGAGTTGTGAATTTGCGGCAGCGTTTGTGGGAAAAATTGAGTGAATTGGGCGATGTTTTTCTTAACGGTCACGCTACTAAGAGATTGCCGGGGAATCTCAATATTAGTGTAGCCGGGGTTGACGGTCAAGCGTTGATGTTGGGTTTGCAACCGGCGGCGGCAGTTTCTTCGGGATCTGCTTGCACTTCGGCGAAAATATCTCCATCTCATGTTTTAGCAGCGATCGGGCGATCGGACAAATTAGCTTATGCTTCAATTCGGTTTGGTATTGGCCGCTTCAATACCGAAGCCGAAATAGATGCAGTCGCCGAACACGCGATCGCAACTATTACATCTCTCCGACAAGCTCAAAAAGTTAATCAATTTTAGATTTGAAATTTGAGATTTTAGATGAGAGAATTGAAGATTAGGAAGTAGTTTTGAGTTTTGAGTTTTAAATTATTTAACTTACAACTCAAAACTTTTCCTCTTTTTATCACCGAGTATAATTTGGATCAACCCCTTCCTTATTTAGAACCAAACACCTCGCGCACCCGATAAATCGGTTTTCCCTGCGACTCGTGATAAGTCCGCATCATCACTTCCGCCAGCAAACCAAAACAAAATAACTGCACGCCAGTTAACAGTAAAACCACAGCCAAAATCAGCAGAGGACGATTGCCAATACTTTGACCAAAAGCAAATTTCAGGAAAGTCAAATAAATCCCTAAAACCGTTCCCAACGTCATAGAACTCAGTCCCAAAAGTCCAAAGACGTGCATCGGTCGAGTCAGGAACTTTTTCATAAAAGAAATAGTTAACAAATCCATCAACACGCGAAAAGTCCGCCAAATTCCATACTTACTTTGACCGAAACGGCGGGCGTGGTGTCGCACCGGCAGTTCTGCAATTCTCGCCCCTTCAATAAACGCCAACGCTGGCAAAAAGCGGTGCAATTCCCCGTACAGATTCAAGTCTGCTACCAACTCGGATTTATAAGCTTTCAAAGAACAGCCGTAGTCGTGCAAAGTTACGCCTGTAACGCGACCAATTAACCAGTTCGCAATTTTAGAAGGAATCAATCGGCTAATAGTATTGTCTTGCCTATTTTTCCGCCAGCCGCTAACTAAATCGTAGCCTTCATCTAACTTTGCCAACAATAGCGGAATATCAGCCGGGTCATTTTGCAAATCGCCGTCTAGGGTAACAATAGCACGACCGCGAGCGCGATCGAAACCTGCGGACATGGCAGCAGTTTGCCCGTAATTGCGGCGCAAAATTACAGCACAAAGGTCATCGCGAGTGCTGGCTAACTGCTGGAGAAGTTCACCAGAACCGTCCTTAGAACCGTCATCTACACAAATAATTTGATAGCTGAGTCCAGATGGTTGGATAGAAGAGGCGATCGCCTCAATCAAATGAGGCAAACTTTCCACCTCATTATACACTGGCACCACCACCGAAATGTCGAGAACAACCTCAGCGCCAGCCTGCTGTGCAGCCAATTTTTCCAAAAACAATGCAGCGTCCATTTCTTTGTTAGATAACATCAGTAATCATTAGTCATTAGTCATTAGTCATTAGTCATTAGTTAACCGTCAACCGTCAACCGTCAACCGTCAACCGTCAACCGT
The DNA here is from genome assembly GCF_036702355.1 of Microcoleus sp. D3_18_C4. Lineage (NCBI taxonomy): Bacteria > Bacillati > Cyanobacteriota > Cyanophyceae > Oscillatoriales > Microcoleaceae > Microcoleus > Microcoleus sp. D3_18_C4. The sequence continues at coordinate 91,480 of NZ_JAUBTF010000010.1, read as the reverse complement.
TAACAACTAACTAGGCTGATAACTTGCCACAACTTTACCATATCCCCGCAGTTGCTGGTAATAAGCTTGACTGACTCGATCGCCATCCTCCGACAAAACATCGATACCGATACCGTTGCGACCTTGTGCTTTTCCAGAACTGTGAATGTAGCGATTATCTCCGAGATATAATCCTACATGAGTTGCTTTTTCGGGCGAACCAAAAAATACTAAATCCCCCGGTTCTAAAGCAGTGATACTAATAGGTTTAGTAAAAAATTCCTGCTGATAAGCATCCCTCGGCAACCAGATGCCCGCAGCAACAAAAGCAGCTTGCATCAAGCCAGAACAATCATAATTTGGCCCGACTGTACCCCCCCAAAGATAATAATTGGATTGGTTCATAGCCTCGCGAGCGAAAGTAATTACAATTGGTAATTTTTCCTTGATTTGGGTCTCAGAAACCACCAGAGGATGATACACTGTTTCTGCCACATCGAGCAACTCAACATCTCGAATATCCAGCCATCCCGGATAATCATCTTCGCACAGTCGCACCATCACAGCCGTTGTATCCAAGTTTACATCGCTCTGTATTAGGGGGAGTTCAACGACGCGCAAATGTCGCCCCAGCGCTGCTTGAGTTGCCAATCGATCGCACTTTGGGGAATCGTAAATATTTATGTGCGATCGGGCGCGGTACTCCACAACATCCGATAATTGATAATTGGCCATTGCTAATTGCTCATTGTGTGCTGTTAATTGTTCGCATTTATTGTTCGCATTTAACGAGAGATTGCCATTAGCTGCTAGCCGTTAACCGTTAAGCGTCAGCCATTAACCATGACATTTTTTCACAAAGACGAACAATTAGAAAACCTCGGCAGTAGCATTATAGACTCCGCATTGTCAGAATTTACAGGATTAAGTGGCGATCGTATAGCCATGACCTGGATAGTCTACGATCCCCCGGTGCGAGTCAATACAGGCGGCGCCCTGAGTGCAGAAGAATTTTGGAAATATCAACCGCGAGGTTTTAGCGCTAGAGCTTCCGAACGAATTTATCCAGCCAGCATCGTCAAATTATTCTACCTCGTTGCCATCTGGGAATGGGCGCAAAAAGGCATGATTCAAACATCGCCAGAATTAGAACGCGCCGTCCGAGATATGATAGTTGATTCCAGCAACGACGCCACCAGTTTAGTAGTAGACGCCCTCACCGGCACCACCAGCGGCCCAGAATTATCACCCGCCCCCTTTGAAACTTGGAAACAGCAGCGAAACATCGTCAACCGTTACTTTCAATCATTGGATTGGCCAGAATTAGAAAATATTAACGTCAATCAGAAAACCTGGTGTGACGGCCCCTACGGTCGCGAGCGAGCAGTTTTGGGAGAATTAATGGAAAATAGAAATATGCTGACTACAAATGCAGCGGCGCGTTTGCTGCACAGTATAATAGGCGGCGTAGCTGTTTCTGCCCAAGCATCGCAAGAAATGATGGGTTTAATGAAACGCAGTTTAGACCCAGCAGAATTAGAGGCAGATCCCGAAAATCAAGTTACAGGTTTTTTAGGCGGCGGATTGCCAGAATCAGCAAAATTGTGGTCAAAAGCGGGACTGACAAGTCAAGTGCGTCACGATGCTGCTTATATTGAAATATCCGGTTTGCGGCCGTATTTGTTGGTTGTATTTACCGAGGGGAAAGAGAATAGCAAGAATGAAGAGATTTTGCCATTTATATCGCGGCAATTTGTCGAGGCGATGAAAGGACTTAATTAGATTTAGTAGTTGATTATTGCGGCTAGACTAGACTTGAATTGCAAAAACAATTGGGACGGGCTAGAAGCCCATCCCACATGGAAATTTTGTGGGATGGGCTTCTAGCCCGTCCAAAAATTTGATTAAAAGGAATTTTTTCCTAGAAGCTCTAAAACGGAGAGGGAGGGATTTGAACCCTCGAAGGATGTTAACACCCTTAACAGATTAGCAATCTGCCGCTTTCGACCACTCAGCCACCTCTCCAAGATGACAGTAACTAACTATAGCACACACATCTTATTCTTGCCAACCCCTAATTGAAAAATTCCTCAATCCCTTACTCTGTAAAGTTTTCGCGACCTCAACCTCCAGCCTCTTCCCCAAAGCCCCTAGCCTTCAAGTGCTTTTCCCAACTAAAATTGGAACTCAAAAAGAACCTCTTAGTATACAAATACCCCAAGCGGTACAGGTGAGCCTTGCGATCGCCATCGAGATTAAAGTCCGTCGTCGTCACCCCAGCATCAGTCACATCAATATTAATTACCCTGCCCTTATCCATTTCTCGCTGGTGATAGCGGTCTCTTGCTTTCATCATGGTTCGGAACATCGCCGCCAGCATCGACAGCGGAGTATCAATCTTAGCTTTAGTCTCAATTCCGGTATCGACCAATCGAAACCCAAAGGTAAACCAGCGGGGTGGCGCAGGAGTCGCACCAACGGATTGTTTGTCATAAATCCACAGGGGGAAATTGCTCAAAATTCCGCCATCGACAATTAAGTCATCGCCGAGTTTTCCTGGTTCAAAAAAGAGCGGAATACTCATCGACAACCGAACGGCTTCAGCAACGCTAAAATCTTCAGCCCTTTTGAGTCGTAACTGCTCATACAAAGGATCGGAATCCGTCGATTCGCGTCGGTGTAAGTCGTCGGGCAGCACCAACATTTCACCACGAGAGAGGTTGGATATTACTACTTTTAATTCCCGGTCTTTTACGATTTGTTTGACATCGGCAAAAGTGTGCAAGTTACCTCGACCGAGCATTGCTTCCAGCCACTGCCGGAACGGCTGCGCCGAATATTCTCCCATCTGCCGGCTAACTGTTAGGAAAAGCAGCGTCCAAGCAGGAGATTGCAAGTCGTCGGCGGGGTCGCCGTTTAAAATGAGAGGACTGTTTTTTTGAGTTAAAAATAGGCTGTAATCGAGCTGTCCTAAAATTTCCTCTAAATCATCAATTGACAAGTCGGTTGCCAATACTGCGGCAGTAATTGCACCGGCAGAAGTGCCGGCCAATTTTCGCCAGTTGATGCCCAAATCGCTACAGCACCTGAGTGCTCCTAAAAACGCAACTCCGCGCACGCCACCGCCTTCAAAAACCCCGTCGGCATAGATTTGACCGTTTTCGTCGGGAGGCGGAAATTTGCTGAGAATTGTTTGTTTCTCCGTTGGGGTGATCCTGACACCGGGTTCTTGCAAAATTTGCTGCGGATACCACTTGCTCATGGGAAATACCTCGGATAAATTTGGGGTTTTAGATTGGAGATTTATATCTATTGTTCTTGATTTTGGTCGGCATCCATTGCCTCTTTGACGTATTGTTGAACTTGCGATCGCACTTGTTCGTAGGCCACCGACGCGCACCAAGGTCGGAGAGATAAAATAGTTGTATCTGGAGTAATCTCGGCTACCAAACAAGTCGGGGGCGGATTCTCCAACACCAGCGGGTGAGAGTGGGCAATTTCTAATAACTCAGCTACAGTTGGACGAATTGGCCGATCGCCAATATCAATCTTCAAGTCTACTCGCCTCGTTCCCATTGCCGTTGTATTTTTCAGTGTACCGTTAAACAACTGATTGTTCGGGACAATAATTTTTATGCGATCGTCTGTCACCACGGTGGTTGAAAAAATCCCGATGCTGTCCACCACTCCCTTAACATCGCCAGCTTCAATCCCATCCCCGACTTCAAAGGGCCGCAAACTAATCAACATTACCCCAGCAGCAAAGTGGGACAAAGTATTTTGCCACGCCAAACCAATGGCCAAACCCGCCGCACCCACCACCGCAACCACACTGGTAGTTTGAATTCCCAACTGACTCAAAGCAGCGACTACTCCCACTACCAAAATCGTAATTTCAGCAGCTTGAACTAAGAATTTCCGCAGCGTGGCTTCGGTGCGACTCAGTGCACGGCGAGTCACGCGCCCCGCAAAGTTGATCGCAAATCGCGTAATTAACAAAATGCCGATCGCCCACAGCAGTTGAGGTACAATTTTAAACCCCAATTCTACGAATTTTTTCGAGAATTCTTGGGCTAGTTCCAAGGCTTGTGTTCTTTCTGCATTTAGTTGAGAATAGAAGGTTTGGGCTATTGGTAAAAACGTCTGAATAACTGTCATATCAATTGGGAATTGGGAATTGGAAATTGAGAATTGGGCATTGAGCATTGGGCATTGGGCATTGGTAAACGCAGTCTCAGTCTTCTGCATAAGTCGGAGAGTCCGACAGGGGTTAAAAACCCCTGTCTCATAGCTAAAGTCCTCTCAAAGAGGACTAAAATCAATAATTTACTCGCTCAAAATCTTGAGTCGGTTTCAACCGACTTTTGCTATGAGGCAGGGGTTTCAACCCCTGCCGGACTACTGTTAATAGTGTACTGCTACGCGGGGCAATCGATGTTTAAAACCGCAGAGAATTTCCCACGAAATAGTTCCTAAAGTCGCGGCCCAATCGTCAGCAGTAATTTGATATTCCCCATCTTTGCCCAACAGCGTCACCACTTCACCGACTTCTAAATCTGGAATATCAGTTACATCCAGCATTAACTGATCCATCGTCACCGCGCCCACTTGTCGCACGAACTGACCCCGGACTAAAACCTGCATTTTATTAGAAAGATTGCGCGGAATACCATCTGCATAGCCGATACCAATTACGGCAATCTGTGTCTGCCGCTGAGCTATAAATTGATAGCCGTAACTGACGCCGGTTCCTGCTTCAATTGTTTTCACCTGCGTTACCCTAGCTTTTACCTGCATTGCGGGCTTCAAATTGGCTCTCGACTGCAAGTGAGGTGCTGGATAAAGACCGTAAGTAGCTAAACCTACTCGCACTAAATCGTAGTGCAAATCCGGGTCAGCGAGGGCAGCAGCAGAGTTTGCCAAGTGGAGGCGAGGGGGGGTAATTCCTGCTATTTTAATTTGCTCGATCGCCTGTTTAAACCGCTGGTGCTGCTCTCTCATAACTGCGGGGTCGGGACTATCTGCTGTCGCCAAATGAGAGTAAATGCTGGCTAATTTTAAATTGGGCAACCGCTTGACTAATTGCACAAATTCTGTAGCTTCTTGCCAGGGCGTACCCAAGCGAGACATTCCCGTATCCAACTTAGCGTGAACCGGCAAAGATTGGTTGAGATCGGCGAGAACTTCCGAAAAAATTAGGGCTTGTTTGGCAGTACAAATAGTGGGCTGCAAGTGCCAATGGGCGATCGCCTTTACCTGTGGAGCTGTATGGGTTGCCCCCAACAGCAAAATCGGCGCTTCTATCCCAGCTTCTCGCAATTCTATTCCTTCGGGAATTGTCGCCACTCCCAGCCAACTAGCACCTGCTTGCAATGCTGTTTGACTGACTGCAACAGCACCATGCCCGTAAGCATCCGCTTTCACAACTGCCATCAGTTCTGTATCGGGAGATAAGAGTTTTTTAAGCTGTTTTACATTGTGAGTTAAAGCTGCTAAATCGATTTCAACCCAAGCCCGCTGGCAAAGTCCCCCGTTATCGTCCCACAGCAACGTCTGGCGGGATTCTTTTGTCGTTGATTCTGCGGTTGTTTGTTCCCCACTCCACATTGTCGATCGCTCCTACTTGCTTACACCATTAAAAACTGCTTGGAGATTTTACCCTAAGTTTGATTATAATAAGATTCTCTCTTTCATCAAAGTTAACTGGTGTATCATAGCACCAAAAATACCCGGTAAAAACTATGGACGGACTGGCCTACCTACATTTAGCTGAAACTTGGGAAACGGCTGCGGGTCAAACTCGATTGACCAACTTGAAAATGCACCTGAATTTAGCCTCTGCTCCTTTACTTTTCTTTACGATCGCTCTCACAATTTTCAATGTAGTCAATCCCGCACTCGCCATCAAAAAAGGTGATTCAGGCCCGAAAGTAGCCCAACTTCAGAAAACTCTACAAAACGCAGGCTATTTTCGCGGTAAGACTACAGGATTTTATGGTTCTATCACCCAGGCTGCTGTGAAAAAGTTTCAAGCAGAGAACAACCTGAAAGTTGACGGAATAGTCGGCCCTAAAACTTTGTCAGCGCTGAAAGGTAAGCCGGAAGAGGCGAGTATTGAAGCTGCGGAAAAAATCGCGCCCAATGTCGATCGATCTTCGCCATCTCCTACCCCCACAGAAAACCCCAACGAACTCAAAGATAAAACTCAAACTCAGCCCCCAGAACCTCTATTTCAAGAACCCTCTTTGCCACCCTTTAAAACTGAAAATTCCGAGAATAAAGAAAGTGAATTACCATCCACCAAGCTAGTAAATCCTCCCGACAACACTCAAGGGAAAATGGCCTTGAAAAAAACAATTTATGGCAATATCTCGCCAAAATCAATAGTTTATTCGGGAGATGGCTTGTTTTTTGCTCAAAACATGATGTACCGTCACACAATCACAGTTTACGACAGGAACTTTAAATTAGTCAAGACTATTCCCGATACAGTAAACTTGTCGAAGTTCGGCTTTTCTAAATTCAAAGGCAATTATAAAGGCTCTCCCGTAGAAGCTGCTTTTTCAACCGATGGAAAATATGCCTACGTCTCCAACTACAAAATGTACGGTTCGGGGTTTAGCAATCCGGGAACCGACAGGTGTTCTCCAGCGGCAAAACACGACCAAAGTTTTCTGTACCGCGTCAATACCCAAACTTTGAAAATAGAAAAGGTAATTCCTGTAGGTGCAGTTCCGAAATTCAATGCTGTTTCGCCTGACAATCGCTTCGCCCTCGCTAGCAATTGGTGCAGTTGGGATTTGAGCATAGTTGATATCAATAAAAATATCGAAATCGAGCGAGTTAAACTGGGTGCATATCCTCGGGGTATTGTTGTTACTCCCGACTCAAAAAATGCCTATGTTGCCATCATGGGTTCTTCCGATATTGCGAAAGTTAATCTCATCGACTTTTCGGTAGAATGGCTGAGGAATATTGGCAATGCGCCGCGTCATTTGACGATCGCCCCCAATGGAAAGTATCTTTATGCCACTTTAAATGGTGAAGGAAATGTGGCAAAAATTGACCTAAAAAATGGTAAAGTGGTAGACAAAGTTTCGACTGGAAAAGCACCTCGCAGCATGACAATTTCTGATGAGGGAAAACTGCTTTATGTAGTTAACTATTTCTCGAATACTATTAGCAAAGTTAGGACGAGCGATATGAAAGTGCTGCAAACAGTGAAGGTTAATTCAAGTCCGATCGGGATTACTTACGATCCGGAAACTAATCAGGTTTGGGTAGCTTGCTATTCGGGCAGTATTATGGTGTTTCAAGATTAAAGCGATCAGCGATTGAAACCTAAGAAAGAAGGACTGGCATTCCTCACTAGAAACAGGTTCGTAGTGAGGAATGCCAGTCCTCAGAATTAAGGCGGTAGCAAGAAGCGTGACCATGCCTTTGCAACCGAATTTCATATCAATTAAAAAGCTTTGAGATTGATTTTGTGCAAACTTATAAAAAGACAATCGATATCTTTACTACGAGGTACTAACTTATCTTTTCCAGTTAAGAGATGTTGTGTGATTAGTGGTGGAATAGGAAAACAAGCTTTTATTTTAGTATCTTTAGCTTGAGGGCAATAAATTTCAAAATCATGTCGATTACTTACTTGTTGTTTCAATTGATCGATTATGGTGGTGTTTTGGTTATAGTTACATAAATCAATAATTATTATTACACCACCTACAGGTATTTCATTAAGCAAAAAATTGAGATTTGTTTGAACTGTAGATATATTATAAATTTCATTTAGACAATTTTGAAAAATAAACATTTGGCTTTTTTGAATTGTTGTTTTGATTGAGTGAAGAGAATTAGATTCGCATAAATCTAGGTAATTACTATTTAGCTTTAAATCTCCGGACCAGTATTCCGGTATCACAAATTTTTCGGCAATATTTCTGCTTAAAGTCCATTCCTCAGAAGCAATATCATATACATTAACAGTTAATTTTTTAATGTTTTGATACTTATCTGATAAGTATTTACTTAAACCTACGATTTCTGGACATGGCCCTGCACCAAATAAGCATACTTCTAGCGTTTCATTTGTTAGATTATTTAATAAATTTTGAGCGTGTATCATTTCTAATATTGGAAAATTCATGTAGGCATAATGGGGATAATAACGCATCAAATAAACTGCTTGAATTGACGGCTCCGAATAATTTACTTTAACCTGATTCGATCTATAAGAATTCCACAATGCTTCTGCGGGTTTTTGTAATGATTGTAAATAGTTTTCAAAGGTTCCCTGGTTGTTTTTGTGATAAAAGTCTGTCGATTTTTCTAATCCATCTAAAATGCAATTGTACAATATTGTCTTTCTTGTCTTTTTGAGTGGTTTTGCTACTTCAGTTTTAACAGGAATTTTAGGTTTAATTTTTATGTCTTGAGTTTTATGATTAGCAATTACATTGTGCAGACTTTCTCGCTGTATATTGAGAGATTTAACCTCTTCTTTAAGCCGCTCGACTTCGATCAAAATTGAGTTGTATTCTGCTTCAATCGTGGTTTTTAATTTAGTTTTGCTATCAATTGCCTGTACAAGTGTTATTCTTTTATTTTTCAGGTTTAAAATCTGATTTTCAATGCTTTTTAAATTTTCGGCATGGCTGCGGATATTTTCAAGTTCTCGGTCAGATTTTTTGCTTAAAACGAAGGCACTACTAAGGGTGCTAATTGTCGCTATACCACCTATGGCAGCACTTTTAGGAATATTTTTTTCTACTGCTATACCCAAACAAAAAGCAATACTAAAGCTTAACGTTCCTAATAAAAGTAGATTTTTCATAACTCAATTGACCCTGATTTGATAGCAGCGCTGAAATTTTATTGTCTTTGTTTTAAACTGGTTTGATAACTCTAAAAGTTAGATTGATTCTCGGTTCCACAAATTTAGAATTTTTAGGGATTTGATGTTGCCAGCAGTGCTGGGTTTCACCTTTCATCAATAGTAAACTACCCTTGGGCAAATCCAGATTAATTTTGTAGTTTTCTGATGTTTTATGTTTTAAGGAAAATCGGCGACTTCCCCCAAAGCTAATTGAGGCTATAATAGGATTTTCACCTAATTCTGGCTCGTCATCGCTATGCCAGGAAACGCTATCTTTACCGTGACGGTATAGATTGAGAAGCACGCTATTAAAAGTAACTTCTGATATCTCTTCAGCCTTTGATTTAATTAATTTGAGGGTGGGAGTCCAAGGATCGGGATGCTGTTCGATGCCCGAATATGTATAGGATTTGCCTTCATCTCCATACCAACCTGTAAGTCTGGGTAAAGGTATCTTTTTTCCATAAAAATGAATAATGTCCTGTTTCCAGTTAATACTAGAATATAAATCTGAAAAAAGACGATCGCTTTCTTCGATGCTAAAAAAATTGGGATAGAAGATCACTTCTCCATCAGTATCAATAACTACTGTTTTTTGCAGATTGTTGTCTAAAAATGGATCGCTGCTATCTAGCTGATTATCCCCAAGTCTTATCTGATGATACATAATAATTGCCTCAAATCGAATCAATGAGTGTGGAATGATGATTTGGCATGATTGCTGTGATTTTTACATCGATCTCAACTGCCCGCAAACCCAAGAAACCGAGTTTTTGGCTGATTCTGTCAGCTATGACGAAGTATTGTCGCAAAAAAACTGGTTTCTGACGGCCTGCAAACCCAAGAAACCGGGTTTTTGGCTGATTCTGTCAGCTATAACGAAGTATTGTCGCAAAAAACCCGGTTTCTGACTACCCGCAAGCCCAAGTCAGACTAATAGAAAAAAGAAGGGCTTCATTCCTCTAATTAAAGCCGCACAACATACTCAGAAGACTTAGCAGGTACTTGACCTTTTTTGGCCATAGCTTGGTAAATCATGGCTGCTACTTCAGCGCGAGTTGCGGTTCTATTAGGCTGCAAAAGTGCGCGCTTCGGGTGGTTGACAACAATGCCAGCTTCCGTGGCTGCTGCTACTTTGTTAACTGCCCATTTCGGCACTTTTTTCCTGTCTGTATAAACCTGTAAAGTTTTGCTTGCTCTTGTTGATGGTTTCAGGCTCAAACCGCTCGCTAAAGCTGCGATGACTTCGACACGCGGAATCTGTTTTTCGGGACGGAACTCATTGTTTGGGTATCCTTTAAGATATCCAGTTGTGACGGTATGGTCGATCGCAGGAGCGACAGGACTCTTGTCTTTTACGTCTTTAAAATCAATCGATTTTCGGATCGGCTTTTTGTCGTCGGACATTCGCTGAATCAAGCGTGCTAGTTCGGATCGCGTCATCGGTTCGTCGGGCCGAAATTTGCTGTCGGTGAAATCAGTAAAGATTTTGCGATCGACTAAAGCGACAATGAACGGACGCGCCCAATATTTGTCCGGAACATCTGAGAATATAACGGGCCCAACTTTGGGTTTAGCGGCTTTGGGTTTATCGGCTTTCGGTTTGGTAATTGCTGGATTGGGAGTCGATCGCGCAATTGGCTTGGGAGGAACAACGATTACACCCACGGGAGGATTTTCCGGTAAAATCGGCCCTAAAGGTGCAACAGGTGCGACTTCCGGTTTTAACGGAACGGGGGTTGCAGCAGGCGATCGCAAATCCGAACTTGGCGATTCTGGCGTTAATATTCCCGGAGTCGCGGGCGTAACAGCAGGCTGAGAAAAAACGGCTGGAAATTGCCAATTTCTGGCATTCAATCGATCGGGATTTTTACCTGTTACCCAAAATAAAATTGCTCCCATCGTGCCGAAGGCAACCAAGATAGCAATCAATTCATCCAATCCTAGAGGATTTCTTTCCCCTGACGGGGGTTGTGAAGAAGACATATTGTCACCTACAGACCAATGTAGAAATTAAATCACATATTTTTTGGGTCTGGGGGAAACAGAGAAGGCTAAATCAATTATTCCAAAGTTTTCACTCTCCCTACCTGGGGCGGCGTGGCATCGGGAGAATATATAAAATCAACTTTTACCGATGTCATTTGCTGATTTTTGCCATCTTCAACTCAGCGCCTTCTACTCCCGAAAGAGCGATTCCGACTCGGTTGACGAGAATTCCTGCCACTACCAAAACTTGGCTGCCGCTTGTTTTGATTTTGACGTGGCTGCGGCGATCGCCTCAAAGTGCTGCCACCGTAACCCGAACCGGTCGATCGATTGCCATTTGGACGTACTGAGGGTCTTACTGGCTGGTTGTATGTGGGCGATCGCAGGCGGCCGGTTGTCCTTAAAACTTGACGGTTTCTCACCTCTGGAGGCGGAGTTCGGTAGCGAGTTTGATATTGGTTAACAGCTTGGCCGTAAGTATTGCCATAGCCGCCATATCCTGTCATAATTCCCGGCTGATAGACTGGCGGCATATAATATTGCGGTCTAAATAACAAACTGCCGATCGCCTGACCGGCAACAGCTCCAGCAAACGGCGCCCAGAAGCCAGATTGCTGCCGTACTACTACGGTTTGTGGCTGACCGGTTTGAGGATTAGGAACAGTTTCGGTAACGTTGTGGACGTACTCAATTTTAAAATCTTCTGTCAAATGCAAAACCGCTTGATTGTTATCCAAGTTTAGATAACTTTTCTTGCCTGCTGATATTTCTTCATCTGTTAAGCGAGCCATTTGCAAATCCCTAGTCCGGTAAACTGGGGGACTGCCGGCGGGAGTATTCAGCAACATCAAACTGTATTCGCCATCCGCATCGTCGTAGGTAGCTTGCTGTACAGGATATTGACCTTGAGCCAAGTTATTGTTTGGTGCAGGACGCACTGTGTTAATATTTGGATTGCCAGCAGGATTTGTAGAAGTTTGTCTACTAGGAGAACCGCAGGCGGTTGCCGTCCATAAAAAAGTTAAAGCCATTAAATAAACTGTCAGTCTTCGCAGCATCATAAATAGTAATTGGTAATTGGGGATCGGGCATCGCGCATGGGGCAGCGCGCATTGGTAGCAAATAACAAATAACAAATAACTAATAACTAATTACTCCTTCCTTAAAGGGGAATAAGTTCTGGGAAATTGACCAACACTTGGTCGTTGGTAAGTTCGTCTCCCAACTGTGCGGGAGAAAAGTGAACTTGCACAGCTCGGAGCCTTTCTTGGTAATGTAAATTAATCAGGGCTTTTAAACCGACTTTCAGCGCGCTGATGTCAGCAAGGTCTGTTTCTAGGGCAGGGACTTCGCCTTCATAAGCAACTGTCAGCATCACCACCACATTTCTAGTTACCGGCAAAGACAAGGGGGATTTTTTATCGTAAACAGATGTACTGTATTGAGGCTCGCTGAGATAGCGATCGGCTGAATCAGTGAAAAGTTCATCCACATAATCGCCGGCTTCGCCTTCATTCCAAAAAACATCGCCTTCGTTGGCGGCTGCTTGCCAGTAGTTGTCGTACTGCAACAGGTGATTGCAAATTTCTACAAGACCTTCTCCTAAAACTGCTAGGTCGCCATCGCCATCAATTGCTTCTCTGGCGGTGCGGTTGAGAACTCCTAACAGCGGTGCAACTTCTTCGCCTGTTAGGTGAACGAACACCCGGCAAACTGCCAATCTAGTTTTACCTGTAAATTGATTGAATCGATCGCGCCAAGCATTCATAATAACCTCTAGTTGTAATCTGTAGGGCTATATTTCCAACGATAGCAGGCGATTTGCACTCTTGCCGTCTAACCTCAGATTGATATCGAGGGCATTTTGAGCGATCGCCTCGGCAGCGTACTGTCTCGCTTTGACTCATCTAATTTTATAACAGTTTTCAATCGGATCAAATACAGTTCAAATACAGTAGGGAAACCGCACAGCATTGTCCTGACGGAGAGCGGCGACTTTTAATAATTGCTATGAGATTGATGATTGTAGCCAGAGTTTTTTTTATTTAGCTTAATTCAGCGTTCCTTTGCTTTGCCGAAATATGAGATTGTGTGCTATCGATTCATCTGTCTATTGTTGGCAGTGCTTCGCGATCGCCATGACAAGAAATTGTAGGGTAGATAATTTCGACTCAAAAAACCTCCAATCTTGCAAGATTGGAGGTGCGCTAAGCGAATACTTTGGTTTGAGATAACTATTTGACGATCGCGCTTTGGACTTGTTCGATCGCAATTTCAGAACTCAACTCAGCAACTGGCGAAACTGGCAAATCCAGCTCGCCGCCTGGAGCTTCTGGGTGTTCGCGAACGACTGCAACCGCATCTGCTGACTCAGCTACAGCACCCGCCGCCGTCAAATCGAGCAAGGCAGGAACTTCCATGTGTCCAGAAACACCTGCATCTGCCATCGGAGCCGACTCTTCAAAAACTTCAAAATTATCGGTCATCGCAGCGCAAGCAGCAGAGGCGCGCTTCCCGGCACGGTAGCTCATGTAGGCCGCTCCGCCACCCAAAACTCCAGCCAAACCTAGGAAACCGAGAGCTGCTGTTTTGTAGGATTTCCACGGATTCATGCGCTCCGAGCCGCCGGAACCTAGGATCGTTGTCGCAGAACCAGATTTAGCTGCCCCTGATTTGCTGTAGGAACAGGGGAAAGCAGATGCGGCGTCACCTATGGCGATGCTGCTTGCGATCGCGACGACGGAAGCAATGCCAGCTAACACTTGAAACTTCTTCATGGTGCTGTGCAGATTGTAAAGGATAATTAAAAAATTAATGGTAACAGCTCTTTACAAATGTATCAACTCTGCGCGCCGCCCATATCGCTGATCGATCGCAAAAGTCAGCTATAGCCTCACACAATTCAAATTTAAAATTGCCAGCTTAAACATCTGAAATGCTTAGTATGTAAGCATTTGAACTAACAGCTCGGTAGAAGTTCAAGTTTTGTGAACCAATACTTCGATCGCGCCCACATTAGAAAATCTGAGGTGGGACAGTAGAAATTTTAATTACAGAATGGCAAACACTTGGTGACAAACTACTTTTAAGGCTACTTTTGTAAAGGCTTAGTTATTGGAATAACTCTTATTTTTATGACAGACAACGCGACTCAAGGCATTGAGCGAGCTCCTCGCCGATTGTTGGTGACGGGCGGGGCTGGATTTATCGGCTCGAATTTTGTGCATCACTGGTGCAGCAGCTATCCGGGCGATCGAGTAGTCGTACTCGACGCTTTAACCTACGCCGGAAACCGACAAACCCTGGCAACTTTGGAAGGAGGCGAAAATTTTCGGTTTGTGCAGGGGGATATTTGCGATCGTACCTTAGTCGATACCTTGCTCCAAGAAGAAAACATCACCACAGTCGCGCACTTTGCCGCAGAATCCCACGTTGACAGGTCAATTATCGGGCCTGCCGCCTTTGTTCAAACCAACGTTGTCGGAACCTTCACACTTTTAGAAGCCTTCCGCAAGCATTTTGAAGCAATTGATGAGCCATCTCTCAAAGCACAAATGCGCTTCCTCCACGTTTCTACCGACGAAGTTTACGGCAGTCTCGGCCCCGATGACCCAGCCTTCACAGAAACAACTGCCTACTCGCCCAACAGTCCCTACTCAGCCTCCAAAGCTGGCAGCGACCACCTCGCCCGCGCCTATTTCCACACCTACGGCGTCCCGACAATTATCACCAACTGTTCCAACAATTACGGCCCCTATCACTTCCCAGAAAAGCTCATTCCATTAATGTGCATCAATATGTTATTGGGCAAACCGCTGCCAGTATACGGCGACGGTCAAAACGTGCGAGATTGGCTCTACGTTCTCGACCACTGCCGCGCTTTAGATGCCGTTATTCACCGTGGTCAGCCTGGGGAAACCTACAATGTTGGCGGCAACAACGAGGTCAAAAATCTCGATTTAGTCAAAATGCTGTGTCAGCTAATGGACGAATTAGCTTCTGATTTACCCGCCCGTCCTTGCGAACAATTGATCACATTTGTCAAAGACAGAGCCGGGCACGATCGGCGTTACGCGATTGATGCCACCAAAATTAAAACCGAATTAGGTTGGACTCCCTCAGTAACAGTTGAAGAAGGTTTGCGGCAGACTGTAGAATGGTACTTAGCCCATCGGGAGTGGTGGGAACCCCTGCTTTCGGAGGAATATCAAACTTACTACCGGAAAGTCTACTCTAACTAATCTACTCCTGGACGCACGGGCTACCACGAACCAGAACCACTAAAAAACTGGTTTTTCAGCTCAAGAGTGCGTCCAGAAAGGTTTCTGTCTTGCCTTCAAGCTTTACATTTTAACTCTTGGCGCAGAAACCGGGTTTGCAGGAGGAAAATCATTCGTTAAGTGCGATCGATCCGAATTGAAAAACCTGTTGTCTTTGGTCTTTGCACCTAACTTCAGATTTAATTAGGCAAAGGTGATATCACACATATTTGCTCTTGTCAATCTTTGTGAAGATTTAGTGAAAAATCATCCCAAACGCATAAATTCAAGTGTTTGTAGCTGATAATTTTAATAGGGTTACAAGAGTAAGCATTTTAGAAGCTTTTAGGAAAAACAAAAAGCAGCAATGACCGAAATAAACTCGCTCAAGCACATCCAAGAACCTAAATACTGGCTGTTAGGCATCGCCTCCGGTTTGATTGCCATACACCTAACTCTGACTTCCAGAACAAACGACACTGACCTGTTCGGTACAATGTTACTTTTTTGGGGAGTCGTAGCATTTTTAATTTGGGAAAGGCACGAATCCTTAACTTTTGAAAGCGGAGTTTTCGCCAGCTTCTTGGGGTCATCCTTAATTGCTTTAATATTGCTCAAAAGTTCGTCGATATCTGGATACGACTTTTTCATCCGAGCAACGCCTTTTTTGTCAGGAATCAGTCTTGCATTGCTGGCTTCCGGCACAAAAGGACTGAAACAATATTGGCAGGAACTTCTAATTCTTGGCTATACAGCTATTCCTCCCGGATTAATCGGAGTCTTCGTTGATGTCGCCCTATTAACAGCAAAATTTTCAGCTTTCCTCCTGCACTATGTAGGATTTGAAGTGGTGCGGAAAGGGGTTTTTCTAATCCTGGAAAAAGGCAGCGTGGAAGTGTATCACGGCTGTTCCGGCGTAAATGCGATGCTACAATTGTTAGGACTAGCTCTGGTTTTCTTACTGATGTTTCCTACCACTACGGGTCAGAAAATTGTATTGCCATTCGTGGCCATAATTACTGCATTTCTAGTTAATGCCGCGCGAGTTGGTCTCCTGGCGGTGCTGGTATCGCTATCTCAACCCGAAGCATTTAAATACTGGCACGAAGGAAATGGTTCGGTAATATTTTCGATGATTTCTGTATTTATTTTCGGGTTATTCTGCTGGTTTGCAATTTTGAAAGACCAACCCCCAAATAAGGAAGGACAGAATTGCTAATGGCTATTACCTCTTGGAAACCACTTAGGCTTTCCCTGTTGGCTGTTACTTTGGGAGGCGTTTTGTTGGTTGCCGGAAAATTGGTTTTCTATCCATCGGCTAACAATAATCTGGCAACCCCGTTTGAGTTTCCCGAGTCGGTGCCTCTAGCCGATTGGAAACTAAACAAGAGCGCGCTTCTGGAAATTAAGGAAAATTCAGAATTCAAAGCTGCCAGGAAATATGAATATCAAAAAAATAGCATGGCTCTAGAAATAGAGATGCGGTATGCGGTAAACACCATTGGGGATGTGGAAGGTATGATGAAAGGACATACTGTTCTCAAGTCGTCTCCTGGTAAACTAGCATTGGCAAACACTCAAGGTGCGGGGTTTCACGGAATTTTGCAACAGAAAAATCGACTGTATTTGAGTTCGTGTATCAATCCTCGTGGCAGTGCTACAGTAACTTCCCAACAGTTTAGATATAATCGAAATACTCACGATTGGCAGCCAAACCGTATTCTGTTTTGGTTGTTGGGTAGGGGAAATATTCAAGACCGGCGCTGTTTGTGGACTCAGATGTCTGTGCCTTTGGATAAAACAACTCCAGAAGATGCCAAAAAAATTCTAGAGAATGCTTGGGTTTCTTGGTATGAGTGGTGGCAGCCGCGATTCCCCGAGCCTTGAGTCGAGTCAGTCGATTTTAGCTTTTAGCTTTTAGCTTTTATATTTACTCCACAGGTGAATCTGGAAGCTGGAACAAGAGTCTAAAATTTTTGACTCTCCACGACTGTTGTCGGGGGCTTGTCTCCGTTCTGGGGCGGGGTCAAGAGAGATTTTTCTTAACAACAACTCTGATTATTTTATGAATGACTTACAAGGCGAACAAGGTTTTTCTATCTACAGACTGCGTTGGATTGGCTACGGTCTATTAATTTTGTCTGTATTAGATACGATTGCAGTTCTTATACCCGCAAATTTTGGCAATCGCCTCTGGGAATTGCAGACGATTGGGGCTGTAGTGGAACGAGTGCCAGTTCCTCTACTGGCAATGGCGCTGATATTTTTTGGCGAAGGGTACGACCGCAGAGGTTTGGAAGACGTTTTTTTGAAGGTTTTGTCTTGGGTTTGTCTGCTGCTAGGTCTGGTTTTTCTGTTGATGCTGCCTTTGGGAATTTTTGGCACTATCTACGTCAACAACCAAAACAACCAGCAAATTACTACTCAAGCAAACCAACAATTAGCTCAGTTGCAGCAGGTGGAAGACAGGTTAAAAAAGGGTAGTCCTGAAGATTTAAGGAATTTGGCGGGGGAACTTACTCGTTTGGGGGTACAAGCGGATACGCAAAACCCACAGCAATTGAAAGAACAAATTCTTTCGAGAATTACTCCGGCTAAGGAACGGTTACAGACGCAAAGTGCTGCGGTTCAGTCAAATCAGCGCGTGGGGTTATTTAAAAATGCTGTTAAGTGGCTGCTGGGCGCGCTGATTTCTAGTGTTTTGTTTTTTACGCTGTGGCGCGGTACTGACTGGGCTCGGTAGTAGTTTTGAGTTTTGAGTTGAGAGTTTTGAGCTAGTAAGGTGCGCCTAGCGCACCCGGAGAGCGTTGTTGAGGACTAAGATGCGCCTGGTGCACGCAGCAGGCTCAGGAGTGGTGCAGAAGACCCTCAAACTGTCGAAATTTCATTGGGGGACTCGCTCTTCTTCTTTTCAAAAGATATCGGTAATAAATCTTGTTTATTGCCGATAGCCAACACCTAGAAGGAGGCAAATCGGTCGCTCGCACCTTGAGAGGGCTGCCATTGTGCAATCCCCAATCTAAAATCCACAATCTACAATCCCCAATCTAAAATCCATAATCTAAAACCCACAATCTAAAATCCACAATCTAAAACCTAAAATCTAAAATCTAAAATCTAAAATCGATTGATGGTATTTTCTAGTTTGTCGGCAATCCCTTCAACCCAGTTTTCATCTTGTTTTGTATAGCTGCGGGGCGCGTTAGCACCTAAGATTAAAACGCCTTGGCTGCCGATGGGCTGACAGATGACTCCTTGAGTATTTTCTGGCAAATAGTCAAATTCTATTCGCCCAGGGTAAATATTGAGATTTACTAAATAAACTGGTTTATTTTTGTCGAGCACTCGCTGCAATATCGGCCCTGGTTTGACTTCGGGATTGATGCCTAAAATACCGCGCCGCAATAGAACTTTTCCCTGATACACAATTACGATCGACCTTGTGGCGGTATTTGTCAACAGCAAACGCGACGCCCAGGCTAATTCTATTTTCACAGCCTCCGGCAAATCCGGCGCAAATTCAAAACCTTCTTCGCCGATAAGTTTTACGGAATCGGGCGATCGCGCTTGCACCTGCTGCCACAGCAAACCTGTTAAAATCAGCAAAGCGCTGATAATTACTCCCAAAGCGTCCGATCGAGCTTGAGAATCTGTAATTTGCTCTGTCAGCAAGCGGTTGACCATTAGCAGCGTACCTGCTAACCCTCCTGCAACTAAGGGCAATTGCCGCAAAACTTTATTGGGATCAGATTTAGTCATTAGTCATTAGTCATTAGTCATTAGTCATTAGTCATTGGTAATTGGTAATTGGTAGTTGGTAATTTAACTAATGCCAACTGCCAACTGCCAACCGTCAACCGTCAACTGTCAACTGACTTTATCCTACTTCTCCTATTTCGACAATTCGCTGGAACAGATAGCCTGTACCGCGGGCGGTGAGAATTAATTCGGGATTGCTGGGGTCGTCTTCCAACTTTGCCCTAAGCCGCGAGATGTGAACGTCCACTACGCGGGTGTCTACGTGGCGTTCTGGCGTGTATCCCCAGACTTCCTGCAAAATTTCCGATCGCGAAAAAGGCTCTCCAGAACGGCTGACAAGCAGTTCTAACAGGCTGAATTCCATGCCCGTGAGCCGAATTCGTTCGTCGCCTTTGTAAACTTGGCGCTTGTTGGTGTCAATCCTAATATTGGTGACGTGGATGACTCCGGAACTAGGAATGCCTGACGCGCCGTTTTTGTCAACCCGGCGCAATACCGAACGGATGCGGGCTTCGAGTTCTTTGGGAGAGAAAGGTTTGACGACGTAATCGTCGGCGCCTAATTCTAAACCGGTGATGCGATCGGCTACGTCTCCCAAAGCAGTTAGCATGATGATGGGTACGTCTGACTCTTTACGCAACTCCTGACAGACGCCATAACCGTCTAGCTTCGGCATCATCACGTCCAAAACCACTAAGTCTGGTTCGGTGTTGCGAAATGTTTCGAGAGCTTCTTCGCCGTCAGCAGCGGTGACGACATCGTAGCCAATCATGGAAAGGCGAGTCTCCAGAATGCGGCGGATACTGGCTTCGTCATCGACTACCAGAATTTTTTCTTTATGGTTTTCCAAGTTACCGAGCACTCCTTAAGTTACATTTCAGATAATGTTATTTTTTTGTACCCTATCATAGAAGACACAAATTGAATCATGGGCGGTGATCGGTCTGAAAGCTTGATAATTGCTTTAACTCAGACTTTTCTAAATTTTAAGGGTGACTATTTATCATAAAACAATGCCTAAGCCTCGAATACAATATATTTGTCGGGAATGCGGCTATGATTCACCACAATATTTTGGCAGATGTCCTAGCTGTCAGAAGTGGGATTCTTTTGACGAGCAGTTAGAGCAACCTACTGCTGGTGTGCCGCGGGCTGGTTTAACTGGGGTGACAACTAAGACAGTGGGCGGTTCGCCCCCTGATAAGTCGAAGGGTCAACCAAGGGTATCTTTCAGATTATCGCAGATTTCCGACCAAACTCAGTCTCGCTGGCCTTCTGGTTACGGGGAACTTGATCGAGTTTTGGGAGGGGGGATTGTTCCGGGCTCGTTGGTGTTGATTGGGGGGGAACCGGGAATCGGGAAATCGACGCTGCTTTTGCAGGTGGCGAATATGTTGGCCCGCAAGGATAGAATACTCTATGTGAGTGCGGAGGAGTCGGGCCAGCAGGTAAAGTTGCGATCGCAGCGTTTGGGCGTGGCTAATCCGGTTGATTTGTCAAGCAACGGCGGACATAAATCCGGCAGTAACGGGGAAGCTAAAAAGGATTCGGAGGACAATTCAGCGGAGAATTTCTATTTGCTTCCAGAGACGGATTTAGAGGTTGTTTTGCGGGAGTTGGAAGCGCTGAAACCGAATGTGGCGGTGATTGACAGCATCCAAACTATTTATTTTGCTAGTTTAACATCGGCTCCGGGTTCGGTGGCTCAGGTGCGGGAATGTACGTCTGCTTTGATGCAGGTGGCGAAAAGGGAAAATATTACTTTATTTATTGTCGGTCACGTTACGAAAGATGGAGCTTTGGCCGGGCCGAGGGTTTTGGAACATTTGGTAGATACTGTACTGTATTTTGAGGGCGATCGCTTTGCTTCTCATCGACTTTTGCGATCGATGAAAAACCGTTTTGGCGCGACTCATGAAATCGGTGTTTTTGAAATGGTAGCCAACGGTTTGCGAGAAGTAGATAATCCGTCGGAGTTATTTTTAGGCAATAGAGATGAATTTTCTCCGGGTACTTCGACGACTGTTACTTGCGAAGGAACTCGACCGATTTTAGTAGAAATTCAGGCGTTAGTCAGCCCTGCAAGTTTTGGTTCGCCGCGCCGCACTACTACTGGTGTGGACAATGCTAGATTGCAGCAAATTTTAGCTGTTTTGGAGAAAAGGGTGGGGATTCCTTTATCTAAATTAGATGTGATTTTGGCGACGGTGGGCGGGTTGAAGGTGGATGAACCGGCGGCGGATTTGGCAGTTGCGATCGCCGTTGTGGCCAGTTTTCGCGATCGGGTTGTTGATGCGCGCACTGTTTTGCTTGGAGAAGTTGGTTTGGGGGGACAGGTGCGGCCGGTTTCGCAATTAGAGTTGCGGCTGAGGGAAGCAGCGAAATTGGGTTTCAAAAGGGCGATTATTCCTAAGAATCAACCGGTGCCAGAGTTAGGAATGGAGATTATTCCGGTGGCGAAGGTAATCGATGCAATAATTGCGGCGATTCCGGCTACTCCCGCTCAGTTGCAGTCTGGTGATATGGAATTACAGTCTGTTGATTTGGAGGAAGAGGATTTGTTTAATTGAGTAAAAATGGTGCTGTTGTAAATTGAGAGTAAGGAGGCACGAATTATGTATCAAGTAGACATTATTGAAGCAAAAGAAAAACTTCTGGAATTAATCGAAGCGGCAATGAGAGGGGAAGAAATTGCGATCACTCAAGATAACCAGCCTGTTGTAAAATTAGTAGTAATTCCCAAACAAGCTAAACCCAATCGGCAAGCAGGAAGTGCCAAAGGAATGGTTTGGATGTCCGATGATTTTGACGAACCGCTAGAAGAGTTTAAGGAGTACATGGAATGAGGTTGTTGGACACTCAATCCTAACCACGACCGAACGAAAAAAAATATCGTTGTTTAGTAGCAAACACTATGAGACGATTGCAAATAACCACACTTATTCAAGGGATAGTTATGGCAATCGTAACACTCTATCACGGTACAGATATTGAGAGTGCATTGGATATTCTTAATAACGGGTTAAACGGCTCTCGCTTGCTAGCTTTGCAAACTCAGCCAATACAATTAGGTATCGGTTGGTATGCTGCATTCGATCCAGAAGTGGCCTGGTTCTTTGCTACCCTAGCACCCGGTTTAGAGGCATTAGGCTGCACAGTTATTGAAATGTCTTTGCCTGTGGTAGAATTAAACTATCTGTTGGATAGAGGAGAAGCTAAAATTGAGCCAATTGCCAATGTGATGTTCTCTGCACAGCAAATATGGTTTTCAATTAATGCCTTTGAATTTTTAAATGAAAAAGCTGGGTTTCAACCTTACGAAGAAGTAGGATAAATGAAAAAACATTACACTTTGAAGGATTTAACAATTCGTTCTAACAATCGCCCAAGTACAGATAATGGTATTAGTGCACATACTCATACTGTGTTGTTCGCTCGTGCGCTTACAGTTGAAGAACAGCAAGAATTTACACAAATATTACAGATTGTTTGCGAAACCTTTGATTCATCACAAGGTTTAGATAATAACTTTTTAGCTAAGCCTAATGTGACATTTATGGCTCCTAACCAGGCATATTACACAGTGAATCAGGGCATTTGGGCAGGTTCGCGGAAGGATGAGCTATTTGCTAAGTTAGCTGCATTCAGTCAAGAGGTTGCGACTATTGCTGAACATGATGGCAATCCTGTCTTTAGCAAACTAGGAAAGTTAAAGCAACTGCAAGAGTGGGCGCAGTCGCAGATTGAAAATACGGTGCAACCAGAAGTTAGACCAGATATTGCAATTACAGTGTTGCAGTTAATTGATGAAATTGCCAGGTTGCAAAACAAAATCAAGGAATTAGAAAATAAATCACCAACTGTGTAATGTTGTAAAAAAATCATAACTTATCAATTTTTTAATTCGCTTGTTAGCCGAAACATGAAGAAATCAAAAAGACGCAAAAATCAGTGGTCAAATGAGCTAAATGACATCATTCGAGGCGCATCTGGCGGCTTTTTGTTCGGGATTCCCCTGCTTTATACGATGGAAGTTTGGTGGATTGGTTCGTCTACTAAACCAGCGGAAATGTCGATCGCGATCGCAACTACTTTTCTCGTCGTTTTCTTGCTGACTCGCACTGAAGGTTTTCGCAAAACTCAAGACATCCGCTGGCTAGATGCTGCAATCGATACCGTAGAAGCGATCGCCATTGGGATTGTCTGCGCGGCTTTAATCCTGTTTTTGCTCAGGGAAATTACGCCGGAGACTCCACTGCAAGAAACTCTGGGGAAAATCATTTTTGAAGGCCTGCCCTTTGCTTTGGGAGTTGCCCTGGCGAACGGTTTTTTGAGTGGCGATCGCTATCAAAGCTCAGACAGTGACAGCGAACCTAATATTAACCCAACTTTAGCAGATATTGGCGCTACTTTAATTGGCGCGATGATCATTGCTTTCAACATCGCCCCAACTGACGAAATTCCCATGCTAGCGGCAGGTATTTCGCCGCCTTGGCAATTAGCAATTATCGCTGCTTCGCTGCTAATTTCCTACGGTATTGTATTTGTAGCCGGCTTTACTTATCAAGCAAAACGGCAGCAACAGCAAGGGATTTTTCAGCGTCCCCTCAGCGAAACTGTTATGGCCTATTTAGTGTCGCTGGCGGCTTCTGCATTTATGATGTTTTTCTTCCAAAAACTCACTTTTGACGACCCGTGGTCGCTTTGGTTGAGCTATACGTTAGTATTGGGATTGCCGGCGGCTGTTGGTGGCGCGGCGGGGAGGTTGGCGGTATGAGTGAAAGTAATAACGAACAGCAACAAAAAAGAACGCCTGCTGAATGGGTGACATTTGCGATCGCCTGCTTGATCCTCTTTACCCTCACCGGGCTCGTACTCTACAACTGGGTGACTAAAAAGCAGGAACCTCCGATTATTTCTGTCACTCGGAACACGCCTATTCGCGAAACTCAAGGACAATTTTACGTACCGTTTACAGTAACAAACACGGGCGGCGAAACGGCAGAGTCTGTGCAAATTATTGCCGAATTGCGCGTCAACGGTGAAGTTGTAGAATCCGGCGATCAACAAATTGATTTTTTGTCAAGTGGCGAAACTCAAGAAGGAGCTTTTATTTTCAGCCGTAACCCGAGTCAAGGTGAGTTGATTGTGCGATCGAGCAGTTATAAACTACCTTAACAAACATCAAAATCGGCGGTTAAAACCTTTTCACCTCTGTGAACTCTTTCTCTTCCTACCCTACCCTTCGGGAGCCCCTGCGGGGAAAGGGAACGGCTTCGCCGAACGCGCCCTTAGCGTCTTCGCGGTTCGTTCAATCTAAAAACCCCCTTGCGCGTTGGCATTTATTGCTATATGCCGCACAGGCGCGATTTCAATCGCTTTGGAATTGCGATATATCTAACGCTTCACGAGATTGTTTTCCCACTTCCAAACACAGCTCGAAATCAAATTTGTGCAGATATGAGCCGTAATTGGCACTAACAAATTCCCAGTAGCTAAAACACTGTAACCCAACAGCAATCCGACAGCCGTTGCCCAAACAGCATAAGGCCACTGATCCATGCCTCCCAAGTGCAGAA
Organism: Microcoleus sp. D3_18_C4; assembly: GCF_036702355.1. Taxonomy (NCBI): domain Bacteria; kingdom Bacillati; phylum Cyanobacteriota; class Cyanophyceae; order Oscillatoriales; family Microcoleaceae; genus Microcoleus; species Microcoleus sp. D3_18_C4. Next base: position 67,037 of record NZ_JAUBTF010000010.1, on the reverse strand, counting down.
TACCGAAACAAAAACTCGATAAAACTAAACCGGTAACATTCAATCCCAAAGCAGACAGCATCACCCCACGAAATAGCAATTCTTCGCTAAGTCCAGGCAGCAGTCCCAGCCAAATCAAATCCGGCCAAAACAAAGGTTTTAGCACTACTTCCAAGTAAACATCCGCACTCCGGCGATAACCCGGCCAGAGGTGATAAACGATCGCACTGCCGCCTGTAATCGCCAGTCCGATCGCAAATCCTTTGAGCAAGTCCATTCCTATCAATTTGACTGGCAAAAGCGATACCGATCCAAATAGCAACCACAATTTAGCTACCGCCAGCAACATAATTGCTGTCACGCCCATTGCTACTAAAACTTGGGTGCGCGTCAAGGGTTCAATTTCAGGATTTCCGGGAAGTTTTTCTGCCACTTAATCACTTTTAGATTTGAGGTTTGAGATTTTAGAGTTGTTTAGTTGAGTCAGACAAACAACGCAGGGAGGAGATTTCTGGGCCCAAGGAAGCTGGACTGATGCCGGCTCGCAAAGCGACCAAAACTCCGATCGCCTCTAAATATGAGTTTACCTGCAAAGCTTTGATTCCGAGTTTTTCTGGAGTCGCCTGCATCTGGGTTTTGTTGTCGCCGACAGCGATGATTTGTACCGACGATCGCCCACTCAAACTCAGAATAGCACTGCCGCCGCAGGCTGTGGCGGGTATCACCACCGCATCGACTCGATCTACCCACAAACCCTGGCGCTCGAAATCTCGCCTGTTTGCATAGAATTTCTCTCTTGTGGGGTGGGCATCTTGCCCGCCCAATAGCTGTGACAGGCAAGATGCCTGTCCCACAGTAGGAGTGACAAATTGTGACAGCCCAGATGCCTGTCCCACAGTAGGAGTGACAAATTGGGGAGCTTTGCTGAGGCCGGCAAGGACGCAAGGTAGGAAAGTATAGCCGATTTCCTCAGCAGCCGATCGCGGCGACAGGTGCGGATCGAGGGGAAGTGCAGACAGCGCGGGGGCGTGGGCGCAGGGGATTTTAAACGTCCTGACGATGAGGTGGCTGATCACAGCTTCGGCGCCGGCGAGGGGGTCAACTCCTTTGCCGCGGCGGTAGTTTTCGAGGGCGAGGCTGCCTTCATCGTCTGGAAATCTGGCTACAACTGCGATCGCCTCTACTTTTGCTTGTTCGATCAATTTTTCTGCGGCGCGCAATAAACTGTCGGGATTGCAGATCGTCCCCCAGGATGCCCCTGATTCAGAAATACGCAATTCTACTTGCAGAGGGCGATCGGTTAAAACACAATCAGTTATATTCAAGCCCAATGTAGCTCTCGCTGCATCAGCCGCTTGCAAGTGTCGCAACTGCAAGTCTGGTTCGATCGCGGAATCTAGGATTAAGCCGATGCGATTTTGATGTACCGGTTGTAGGCCCCAGCATCCGGCAGCAAATTTGTCAAGGGCGTAACCTTCAACGTAGAGAGCGTTAGGTATCGGCCAATAAAGTTGAGCGCCGTTGAGGACGTTGGGGTGAGTGATCAGGGTGTCTGAAATTTGGGCGATCGCCCTAGCCACCGGCAGCGCATCTCCTGCAAACCCACCAATCGAGGCTCCAACGCCTGTGGGGACTATCAAAACCACTGTCAAAGGGCGGGGGTTCACGATGTTGCGGGGGATGCTTCCACGAGCACGTAGCCTTCTACCACAGCCTTTTGCCGATCGACATCCACGTCTGTAACGGCCCAGCGCAGGGGTTCGCCGTGCTTTTGCAGTTCAATTTCAATAGCCGAGTGCAGTTGCTCGGCGGTATCGTGGAGGTCAACTTCTGCGGAAATGAAATGGGTGGTCATAGGGCGATCCATAGTGGTTTTACCGCTAACGGTACTTAGGTCAATTTTAGCTTAGTGCTAGGATTTACCGAATTGGCGATCGTACACAATGTCTTCTTTTTCTGTTTCTATCTTCAAGTTCGATCGGGGATAAGCAACACACAGCAACACATAACCTTCTGCCTGAAGATCGGGACTAACGCCCATACCATCAGCTTGATCGACCGTCCCTTCAATAATTTTACCAGCACAGGTAGTACAAACCCCCGCATTGCAAGAACTCGGCAACTCAATGCCGGCGTCATTAGCGGCGCGGAGAATTTGTTTATCTTCGGGTACTTCTACGGTATAGGTAGAGCCTTGGTGGATCAATTCAACAGTGTAAGTCTTAGACATATTTCAATTATTGGTTTTAATTCCCCAATTGGAATTTACGCTAGATTTGCAAACAAAGCAACTAGAATTTTACCGCTATTGGTGATTTTGTGCAAATTTACAACTGCTGTTTTTATTGATAATTTTTTTTATTATTGGCTGGGGCGAGCTAGCGGCATTTTGTCAATGACTTTTTCACAAATTATTACAATCGTCACGGCGGAACTCTGCCACAAAGCACTTATACCTAATTAATTTTTTGCCTTCAAGCCAACAACTCATCAACCGCAACACTAAAACCCGGCAGCACTAGCTGAGTGCTGACTGTAGAACCCAAGTTAAAAGTTAACTTTTGAGTTTGAGTCATGATCAATATCCAGCGACTTTCTGGAAAAACAATCCAAGCTTCCAGACAACCCGAATCTAAATATTCTTGTGCTTTCAAAAATATTTCTTCCGCAATATCAGTAGGAGAAACTATTTCTGCAATTAACGGCGGACTTTGAGGCAAAGTAGGAACATCACCATATTGTGAGACTAATTCTGGAGTCAGATAAGCTACATCAGGACGGCGCACTCGCCTGTCAGTACGGCAAGGAACTTCCGTATAAACTTCGCCGCCTTGTCCGCTAGAATCTTTGTAATTTCCCCAAGCACGATCTAGTCTAGATTGGATTCGACTGTGTTTTACTGTCATGCCATTTTTCTCCGAGATTTGCCCGTCCACCCATTCCATATCGTCGGGGGGATTAGCCATAAAGTCTTCTAGAGAAACATTTTCTGATAAAACGGCAGCCATTACCATAACTATTTACCTCCTTATAACTTCTAATTAACTTCGGGGGTAAGGTGCGAATTACGCACCCTACATTTTATCTTTCTTTGTCAACCCAATTACCAATGCCCAATGCCCAATGCCCAATTTACTCAATATTAATTTGATTAGGAGGTTTAGGTTGATCCTGTTTCTCATCCTTCAAAGTTTTGCGCCCCGAAGTTGCATAATCCTTATACAAATCCACAAACATCTTTGTCAACTGCTGCAAAGAAAGTTGTTCCCCATTAACTTGAGCTTTCATATAAGCTTTAAGCACTTCAATGTAAGCCAAACCGAGGGCAAGCGTGAGAGTTGCTGCCGTTGCACCGGAGATAGCACCGCCGACAACAGTACCGGCACCAGGAATCATTTTAATCAAATTAGTAACAATACTTCTGCCAACAGCAGTCACCCCACCAGCGCCGCTAATAGCAGACAGCATCGCCGAAATAAACCCCTTATCAAAGGGCATTCCAAAAATCACAGTAATATTAGCAATCATTGCCGTTTGCATCGTCATCAAAATCGGCGCATCAGCAAACGGTACAGGAGTCGCGCCGACTATTGCAGAACCTGCAACATAAGCACTTAGATACTTAAATGCCATATCGGATTTGAGCGCAATATTGGCAATTTGTTCTTTAACAAAAGCTTTTTTAGCTACTTCCGGCAGCAGTTGAAAAGTTGCATCTACCAACTTATCTAAACCGTGAGATTTTACTGTATAATCCTCATCTATTTCTTCCGGCTCAGCCATGACGGGGATGATTTGACTGACGGGCAAATTCATGTGTTCCAGTTGCTTGAAAAACTCGCTCGGCTTTTTAGATGTAGTTTGAGTCAAAACTAAAATCACTGGTACATCTTTGACTTCCATTTCTTTTAGCCAGCTTTCCTCGACAGATTCTATTCTATTGGCGTTGTGATTAATGCAGTACCAAATGACGTGAATGTGTTCTTTTGGGTGCAGGAGTCTTTGGTCTTCAATCAGTTTAGCAACGTTTAATTGAATAATTTTAATTTGTTCGGCGTTGAGTTCGAGTCCGGGAGTATCGTAGACTGTAATTGGGCAATTCGGTTTGGTATATTGGCGAATGCCTTGAGTGATGGGGCGGCCGACTCCGGTTTCGGCTAAGCGTTGGCGAAAAACGGAATTTATTAGGGTACTTTTGCCGACACCAGTTTTGCCGATGACTAAAACATTGCACTGTCCCACTTGGTTTTCTGCGTCTTTGAAGGCGTAATAACTTCTATTTAAAAGCTCGTCTAAGGAAAAGTCGTCTGACATGGCGGTTTGCTCCGATAATGGTGGGATATTAATTCAATACCACCGAATAGAATTCCGATGCTCTACAAACGAAGTCCGCGAAGGCGGACTGAGGAGTCTTAAACATATTGTAGCAATTTGATTTCAGAACTGGTGCAACGGGTAGAGGAGGGTTTTGTCTCGCGTGCGGCTACATGAAAGGTTGTAGAATTTAGTTTAAGCTAGCAATCGATCGACATCGATGCTAAAACCGATCAGGATTTGTTGGGTGCTGGCGGTATCGCCGGATCTAAATGTCAATATTTGATTTTGAGTCATCACGAATATTAAACGACTTTCGGGAAAAACTAACCAGACTTCCTGACAGCTAGACTCTAAATATTCCTGTGCTTTGAGAAATACATCTTCAGCGATATCGGTGGGTGAAACTATTTCGGCAATTAACGGAAAACTTTGGGGTAAAGTGGCAAGATTGCCAAACTGTGCAACTAATTCGGGTGTGAGATAAGCGACATCGGGGCGGCGAATTTGTCGGTTGGTGCGGCAAGGAACCTCGACATAAGCCTCTCCACCTTGTCCGCTAGAATCTTTGTAATTTTTCCAAGCATCCCCCAGGCTTAACTGAATTTTACCCGTCTTTAGTGTCATGCCATTTTTCTCCACAAGTTGGCCGTCTACCAATTCCATGTTGTCGGGCGGCTCGGTGATGAATTCTTCTAAAGTAAAATTATCCTGTACACCAGTAGCAGTGACCATAGTTATTTCCTCGCTTTTACCAAACTCACTGGTTACTATTATGGCTGATCTGCAAGGCCGATCGCACTTTGACCGACACTGCTGAAATTATCCTGTAACGCCGTCAGGCCGAGCAACGTAGGCTGACTTGCTGCTAATAGCGACAGCTTTTAACCTGTCGGTTGTCGGCATTACGGGTATTTCCGGCGATCGACTTATGCAAATAAATCAGTTCCTCGGCTCATTTTTACAGAACAGCACGCAGAGGGAACTTTACAATAGCGACATTCCCAATCGCTAGGTTTTGGGTTGGGAGGTTGAGAATTACAAAGCATGGCGATTAACTGCTGCAAACGCTGTCTAAATTGCTCATTAACATACCACTTAGGAATCTCTAAAATGCCATCTCCATAAACTAAGCGACCGTGCGGAATGTGACCTTTAAACAGATTTTTGGTTTCTGGGGCAAAGGGCAACATTGACATATAGAGAAGCACTTGCATTTTATGTGAATCTTTGCGCTTGCCGGTTTTGATATCTTCGACAACAGCCCAATCATCTTTGATAGCAATGATATCAGGTCTGCCGGCAACGCAGATATCAAAGGTTTGACCTTTATATTTGAAGGAATTTTGATTTTCAACATAGACAGTGAAGCCTTCAGTTTGCAGTTGTACTGCTCGTTGAATCAGCTTTTCTTCATGTTCTGAGGGGTCATAGGTACTCGGTTGTTTTTCAAATTGATAGTGAGTTCGTTGCCATAATGCGTGTAGGCAATCTTTTTCGGTTGCTAAGACTTCGGCAATCCCAGTTACAGTGGCGTAGGGATTGAATCTTTTTTGCGCTTGTGCTGGCATATTTTTTAGAGGTATGTTTGGGATGTTTTTACCATGACACTCACTCCTAAATGATGTCTAGTTAATTTGCGATAATTGTTGGTGATAATAAATGATAATTTTGAGTGATTAAATAATTGCAAATAATGTCAAGTTATGGCAAATTATTTTAAATAATGACTTGCGCTAAGGAGTTGCCAGCTAGATACAAGCTTGCTAAGATAAGCTGATAAAGCTGAGTTATGGCAGTGGATGTATGAATCTTAAACAAAATTTTCCAAACCAAATCGCTGAATCGCTATTTCCTGGAAACCTGAGTGAGGAGAAGGCTTGTTTTCTTCGGCGATTCGCCCCGGACAATCACCCGGATAACAGAGTAAGCACTAATAAAGAAATTGCTAAACTAATGGGCGATGATTTACCAGTTTATTGCAAAGAGAAAATAAATCAAACCCTTCGGAAGGTGATTGAGGTAGTTCATAAAGTCTACGGAGAAGAGATGAAAGCGGATGGCGTGAATATTGAGGCGTTGTTAAATCTTAAAGCAGGGGGGACACTTAAAGGAAAACAAGAGCAAGAGAGTTACAAAAAATTTAGTCCTTGGAAAGAGGCTTATAAGTGGCTATGGAATCATAAATACCTGCGGTGGCTTGATATTAATGGTTGGGAGATTTTAAAGAAACAAGCTAAAAGAACTCCCGATTGGATACAGTTTTTAACTGAGCAAGAAATGGCATCAGTGGGAGTTGGTACTAGAGCACTTAAGCCGCTATCGCCTCGGTATTCTGCACGAAAAATTGACCCCACAATTCCAATTAATCAGCCGTTGTCCATGAGGGTTGATTTGGCATATCCTAACTATCAAATGCTTTTGTTGTATCGCAGTGCTGAGATGAAATATATACTCTGTCCATCTTTGGGATATGCACCTAATGGTGTGAATCAACCACCGATGACGCTGCCTCAAGAGGGTTCTGTGGCAGATGATAATAAAGAAATGTTTACTTTTGAAGAACTAGGGAAGGAAGAATTTTTAGCAATTGCAGTCGAGAGTCCTTTAAATTTAGATTGGTTGGCTCCCTGTAAAGATGAAGATATACCTGTGTGGAATGCTGAACGTCTTAAGGAGTTATTTGAACAGTTGGAAAAACAAGAGAGTTGGCAAGTTTTTTATCAAAGTTTTGAGGTTGTGTAAACTGCCTAATTGTAGTTGGGAGTCATAAAAATAATCACAGAGAATAGAGGAAAACAACAATGTACGAAAATCGCAGTTCCGCCTATTTGCAACTCATTCAAAAACTGCTCGAATCTTCTAAAGGGGAAGAATTGCAAATCTTAAACGCACACTCCGACTTACTCGACCCCGGACTTTTGCAAATCATCATTTTGATTGCTCAACAATTTGATGAGAGCGGCAACCAAAATATAGCTAATTTTTTAACTAACCTTGCCTTGCGGCTGGGGGAAATTCTCGGTAGTAATCAACAGCAAAGGAAAGTAAGAAAAGTAACAGCAGCTATTTTATTCATGTGGGGACACGAGCAATTTGACATGAGGCAGTTTCTCATTGCTTTCCAATGCTGGCAGCAGTCTCTTGTCATTTATCAAGCTACTCACGACAGACAATGGGAAGCCCATTCTCTGGGAAATTTAGGCATCGCTTACCACTTTTTAGGAGAGTCCGAACTTGGGATCGCCTGCCAAGAAAAGCAATTAGCTATTTATAGGAAAATCAAAGATAGGCAAGGGGAAGCCAATTCTCTGATAAATTTAGGCATCTCTTACTATTCTCTCGGAGAATATGACCTTGCGATCAGATCCCACAAAGAATCTTTAGTCATTTGTGGGCAAATCAAAGACCGTCGAGGGGAAGCAGTTTCATTGGGAAAGTTAGGTAGTGCTTACAAATCAATGGGAAAATACAAACGAGCGATCACCTACCACGAAATGTCTTTAGCCATTAAACTAGAAATCAAAGACCGCGAAGGGGAAGGGAATTCACTGGGAAATTTAGGCGACGCTTACTTCTATCTGGGAGAGTACGAACGAGCGATCACTTACTACGAAAAGTCTTTAGCAATTTGTGGGGAAATCAGAGACCGCCGAGGGGAAGCAAATTCACTGGGACGTTTAGGCGACGCTTACAATTGTCTGGGAGATTACCAGCGATCGCTCGCCTACCACAAAAAGTCTTTAGCCATTTGTGGGGAAATCAAAGACCGCCAAGGGAAAGCAAATTCACTGGCAAGTTTAGGCATTTCTTACCGTTCTCTTGGAGAATACAAACTCGCGATCGCTTGTCACGAAAAGTCTTTAGCCATTTGTCTGGAAATTAAAGATCGGCAAGGGGAAGCAGCTTCACTCGGAAGTTTAGGTAACGCTTACCTCTTCCTGGGAGATTACAAACGAGCGATCGCCTACTACGTCAAGTCTTTAGCTATTTGTTGGGAAATCAAATACCGCATTGGTGAAGTTGCTTCTCTCAACAATCTTGGTAACGCTTACCGCGAATTGCAGGAAACAGAGTTAGCAATACAAAAATATCAAGGTTGCCTAGAAATTGCTACCCCCGAAACCATGCCACCCGAATCCTTTACAGCCGGCCATAACCTCGGTAACATTGCTTTGATCAAAGGCGACTGGCATCTTGCCTTAGAAGGATACGAACCCGCCATAAAAGCAGTCGAACAACTCCGCAAAGGTTCAACCACCGACGATCGCCGCCAAGAAATCATTAAAGAAGCCATCTCCGTTTACGCCAACGCCGTCCAATGCTACATCAACCTCAAACAATACGATAAAGCCGTCGAAACCGCCGATCGTTCGCGATCGCGCCACCTCGCCGACTTATTCGCCAGCAAAGACCTCTACCCCCAAGGCGAAATTCCCCCCGAAGTCGAAGAATACTATCGCCTGCAACAACAAAGCGATCGCTTGCGTATTTCTGAAAATGACGGTACAAAAGCGATCGCCGCGACTCGCCAACCAACCCCCAACGGCGACGGTATCATCCAAAAGATTAAAGAATTAGAAGATGAAAAACAGAAAGCTTGGCTAAAAATTCGCAGCAAAGACCAAGTTTTGGCCGCTCAATTGCAACCAGCCCCCCTCAGTTTCGACCAGATGCAAGCCTTAATTCCCGATGCCGAAACCGCCATCCTCAATTTTTACACCACTGATGAGCATACCCACATTTTCATTTTGCGCCAAAGTCAACCAACCCAACTCCACACCTGCGAAGGTCAAGGACTTGAAACCTTGCAAAATTGGCTATTGAACAACTGGTTAAGGCCTTATGTCGAAAACAAAACCGCATGGAAAAATCAAATGGGTGAATTTCTCCCAGAACTCGCCAATCGCCTGCAAATTAATCAATTAATTTCCCAACATCTCAACGGCATCAAAGAACTGATTATTATCCCTCACCTGTATCTGCATCAAATCCCCTTTGCTGCCTTACCTTTAAACAACATTCCCATTCCCCACACCTATACAGCCTCCGACAGAACACGCGGCTTAAAACCTCTCAGCAAACCCACCCTCACCCCTGCCCAAACCCCGCCCCAAAAACAACCCGAATACCTCAGCGATAAATTCCGCCTCCGCATCGTTCCCAGTTGCCAAATACTCAACTTTTGCCACCAGCGAGGCAACCTCAAAGCTGCGACAATGGGAATCGTCGAAAATGCCACAGGCGACCTAGTTTTCACGGGCTACGAGTGCGAAACCCTGGCAACCATGCACCAAATTGATAAAAATTCCCGCCTCCAATATCAGCAAGCGACGATCGGCAACTATCAAAATTTACTCAACCAAGTGCAAGTCCTTCATTCCAGCCATCACGCCAGTGCCGATCTGAATAATTCCCTAGAATCAAAACTGCATTTATTTGATGGCGATATCAACCTCGGTCGTGTTTTTACCTGGAGATTTTCCGACTTAGCCGAAGTGTTCCTCTCCTGCTGCGAAACCAATTTAACCTTTACCCAAATTACCGACGATCCCCTCTCGATAGCTAGCGGTTTCCTCTGTGCGGGTGCGCGAAATGTGGTCAGTACCTTGTGGGCTGTGGATGATTTAGCAACCGCTTTATTTTGCATTTTATATTATCAGGAAAAGCAGCATAATAGCCGTTCGGAAGCGCTACGAAAAGCACAATTGAAGCTACGAAGCTTAACAGGCGATGAGTTGTCTGCTAAATATAAACGGCAGTTAGAGGATTATTTTGAGCAGCAACAAAAAGGAGAACTGCAAGCAGAAATTGTCAAAAATGTGCGATTGCGTTTAGATTTGCTTTGTCGGCAAGAATTGCCGTTTGTTAGTCCCCATTATTGGGCGGGGTTTGTGTCGCAGGGTTTGGCGTAGGAGAAACAGTAGCATTTACATTCCTGGACAGATCAAAACCACAGAAACCGGGTTTTTTACCGTATCTGTCGGCTGTAACGCATCTTCTGGGCAAAAAACCCGGTTTCTAACCACCCCTGCGTCTAGGACTAATTTAGAAATGTTCTAGCAGATATTTCTCTTGTGCGTAAACCTTTCGCAGCGACTCCACGGCTATTGATCGCAACATAAACTTAATCACGCCCACCATTTCCCCCCACTCCAACAATTCAGAAACACAAACAGCTTTCTGAAATCTCGCCGCATAAAAATCCACCCAAAAATCAGGCGCGTGTCTCTCTTTCTGACTCGCCATCCGGCGCTTCCAATAACCAAAATCTAAACCAGAGGGCGATTCCACTCCCAAAACAGGCGGAAAGTCGGCATAACTGACAAACCGACTCATGCCTTTGGCGTGCACGTACAGGATATGCGCCCAGCACTCGAAGCGATATATTTGTTCTACCTTGATTTTCAGCAGCCGCGCGATCGCCTCTTTTGTCACAAACCGGCTCAATCTGTGTCTGGGGGTTGATTTTGGTCGAAAGCTTGCTAACATAGTTGATAAGTTTCCTGATTTGAATAGATCGATTCCTGATTTGGATAGATAGATTCCTGATTGGGGAATTTGATAGATAGAGCAGTCCCTTATATGGGATTTGAACTTTGATAGGCGATCGTCCTTGAGTTTTCCAGACGTTGGGGCGATCGCTTTTTACGATAAAACCATCCTATGATGGTGTACCATCATTTGTCAAGTATGGGTTTAGTCAGGTTAAAAGTCAGAGAACTAGCTAGCGAGAAAGGCTGGACGCTGAAAGAAGTTTCAGAACGATCGGGAGTAATTTACAGCACCGTCAGACACTACGCCCGCTGTCCGGGAGTGTCAACCATTGACTTTATTTCTATACACAAGTTGGCTCGCACCTTTGATGTAATGATTGAAGACTTGGTGGAAATTGTGCAGGAGTGAGCGATCGCTTTTTAGGATAAAATTTTATCCCAGAGTAAATCTAGTTTTTTGTCAATGGGTTTAATTAGATTGCGGGTTAAAGAATTTGCTGCTGAGAAAGGCCCGACGATCAAAGAGGTTTCAGAGCGATCGGGAGTCATTTACAGCACACTCACCACCTATTCACGTTCTCCGGGAATGGCAATGGTTGATTTTACTTGTCTGCTGAAGTTGGCACGTACTTTTGACGTGATGGTGGAAGATTTGGTTGAGGTCGTCAAAGAGTAGTCGATCGCTTTTTACAGTACAATTCTCTGACTTATATTAATCACATCTCAAGAGGTTATGGGCTTAATTAAGTTGCGGGTTCGAGAGTTGGCTGCTGAGAAGGGCTGGACGATCAAAGAGGTGTCAGAGCGATCGGGCGTAGTCTACAGTACCCTCAGAACCTATGCCCGATCGCCCGGATTAGCAACAGTTGACGTGACAGCCTTGCACAAGTGGGCGAGGACTTTTGATTTGTCGATCGAAGATTTGTATGAAATTGTGCAGGAATAGTCGATCGCAGTTATTAGCAGGTTGGAATGACTTCTTTAATGGTTGAGTTGCTAGAAATCCCCCAAGCACAAAACGTAGTTGTTACAGACGACACGCTAACAGTCGATCTATCCGATGGTCGTACTATTTCTGTTCCTTTAGCTTGGTATCCTCGGCTATTGCAGAGCACACTAAACGAACGCAATAATTGGCGATTTATTGGTGGAAATGATGGAATCCACTGGCCTGATATTGACGAAGACATTAGCATCAAAAATATTATTCTCGGTAAACCGTCTGGAGAAATTCAGAAGTCTTTTCAGCGGTGGTTAGAAGAACGTAAAAAATCCCATAGAACATGAGTATATCGCCTAAAATAAGTTAATTCAGCAAAAAGTCATAGTGAGATATAAGCAAGGAGCGATCGCGATGACATTAACTACAGCAAAATGGACAATAGATCACTACCATAAAATGATCGAAGCCGGCATTTTAAACGATCGCAAAGTTGAATTACTAAATGGAGTAATAGTCGAAATGGTACCGGAAGGAACGGCGCATACTTATTTTAGCGATCGATTTGCCAACCGATTGCGAGTCGCATTATCTACGAGAGCCCAAATTCGCGAAGCCAGACCAATTACTCTGCCAAATAACTCAGAACCCGAACCCGATATTGCCGTCGTTCAACCTCTCAACGATATATACCTGGAACATCACCCATATCCAGAAAACATTTTTTGGCTGATTGAATATGCTGATTCCAGTTTGAGTAAAGACTTAGAGGAAAAAAGCAAGATTTATGCAGCAGCCGGAATTGAAGAATATTGGGTTGTTAACCTGCGCGATCGACAATTAATTGTGTTTCGCTTCCCGGAAGGCGATTTTTACCAGCAGCGAAATACTTTCCGAACTGGCACCATTGAACCCCTTGCTTTTCCCGATCTTACCATCCATATTTCTCAACTAATGAACAGGTAAATTATTGCCACCATACATCCCACATTCCGCATCCCCAACTGGCACACTACGAATTTTGGTTATTCGATCGCTTGAAACTGCCGATCGTTGCCACGAGCGAGCGGTACCTTTGTATAAAAAAAACTTAATTTTCGCTCCTACTCCCGAAAAAACCGATTGTGACCAAGAATTTCTTGAGGGTACCCGCCACGTGATGTATCCGTGGAATCAATCCCAAATCGAAAATCGAAAATCCTCAAGCCCCCGCATTTATCCGTGGGGTCAATCTAAAATCTAAAATCTAAAATCTAAAATCGATTGACAGTCTCGGTGCGGAATGTGGGATATATCAAGGTAAGTTTAGAGCGTCGAATTTTTTTGTATTTTCACTAAAAAAAGCGCCTGAGTTCCCCCAGACGCATACCATAAAATCAACAAATTGTCAAACCTAACCTAACCATTCAAAGCCTCAGCACCGCCGCAAACTTCCAGGATTTCCTGAGTAATTGCCGCTTGCCGCGCCTTGTTATAAGTCAGCGTCAAACTACCGATCAAATCGCTAGCATTCTCACTAGCATTGTTCATCGCCGTCATCCGCGCCGCCAACTCGCTAGCAGCAGACTCTTGCAAAGCCCGCAGCAATTGGTTGTTCAAATACAAGGGCAAAAGAGCCTCCAGAATTTGCGCCGGATCTTGCTCGAAAATCATGTCCCTGGGCAAACTCTTCGTAGGTGAAGCAACCTTCTCGCGCGATACTTGAAACTGTCCGCCTTGCGATGTCAAGCGGAAGATTTCATCATCGGGAGTTTCCAAACCTTGGGGGTCGAGGGGCAGCAAGGTTTGAATTACCGGACGCGAACTAATTAGCGAGACAAACTTGGTGTAAATTAGCTCAACTCTGTCCACAGTTCCTGACAGGAACAAAGAAAGCAATTCGTCAGCGATTTGTGCCGCTTCCGGTGCTGTGGGAATTTGTTCTAAGTTAGCGTAAGTAGCATCGATCGGCTGTTCGCGGCGCTGGAAATACTGAGTAGCTTTGCGTCCTACCAACACGTATTTGTAGTCTAAGCCTTCAGCTTTGATTTCCTTAGCGCGATTTTCGGCGTATCTGATGATGTTGCTGTTGTAGCCGCCGCACAAACCCCGATCGCCCGAAACTACCAACAGTCCGACCGATCGCACTTCGCGTTTTTTCAGCAGCGGCAAATCCAGGTTTTCAAACTGCAAGCGTTCCGCCAAACCATACAATACCTCTGCCAGTCGATCGGCAAAAGGCCGAGTAGCAGTCACCTGTTCTTGAGCGCGGCGCACCTTTGCAGCGGCCACCAAGCGCATTGCTTCTGTAATCTTTTTAGTGTTCTTGACCGACTTAATGCGATCGCGAATAGTTTTCAGATTTGCCATAACTTTCTCCTTACATCCTTGCCCGCATCTTCTTAATTAAAACCGCAGATTAACGCAGAGTAACGCAGATTAACTTCAGATTATCTACGTTAATCCGCGTTCATCTGCGGTTCAAAATTCCTACTTGTCTACTACGCAGAAACTAGAAAACTTTGCTTGTATTCAGTGATGCCTTCTTTCAGCAGCTTTTCAGCTTCATCAGTCAAGGCCTTTCCGCCTTGAACAATTTCGCCGTACTTCGGCTTGCTAGTCCGCAAATAGTCGCGCAAACCAACAGTAAACTTGGTGACTTTTTCCACAGGAATGTCATCCATATAGCCGTTAATACCGGCATAGATTACAGCCACTTGTTCGTTCATCGGCAGAGGCGAACTTTGCGGCTGTTTCAACAGTTCCCGCAAGCGCTGACCGCGCGACAATTGATTCTGAGTAGCTTTATCCAAGTCAGAAGCAAACTGAGAAAATGCTGCCAGTTCTTCAAACTGTGCCAATTCCAATTTCACCTTACCGGCTACTTTTTTCATCGCCTTAGTTTGAGCTGCCGAACCTACCCGCGATACGGAAATACCGGGGTTTACTGCCGGACGCAAACCAGCGTTAAACAAGTCAGAAGAAAGGAAGATTTGACCGTCGGTAATCGAAATTACGTTCGTCGGAATGTAAGCAGAAACGTCACCAGCTTGGGTTTCGATAATTGGCAAAGCAGTCATGCTGCCTTCGCCCAAGTCGTCGCTCAATTTAGCAGCGCGTTCTAGCAAGCGAGAGTGCAGGTAAAACACGTCTCCTGGATAAGCTTCGCGACCGGGAGGACGGCGCAGCAACAGAGACATTTGGCGGTAAGCTTGTGCTTGTTTGGAAAGGTCATCGTAAATGACCAAAGTGTGCTTGCCTTTGTACATGAAATACTCGGCTAAGCTAGCACCTGTGTAGGGAGCCAAGTATTGCAGTGTTGCGGGGTCGCTAGCGTTGGCTGCTACTACGATCGTGTAGTCCATCGCGCCCTTTTCTTGCAGGACGTTGACGATGTTAGCTACTGTAGAAGCTTTTTGACCGATCGCCACGTAAACGCAGATCACGTTTTCCGATTTTTGGTTAATAATCGTGTCGATCGCGATCGCAGTTTTACCGGTTTGTCTGTCACCGATAATCAGTTCCCGCTGTCCTCTTCCCACCGGAATCATCGCATCAATAGCGGTAATTCCTGTTTGCATGGGTTCGTAAACAGAACGGCGAGAAACAATCCCCGGTGCCGGAGATTCAATCAAGCGAGATTCAGTAGTTTTAATTTCTCCTTTGCCGTCAATCGGACGGGCCAAAGCATCAACTACCCGTCCCAACATTGCTTCACCCACGGGGACTTCCGCAATTCTGCCAGTAGCAGTAACTGCCGAACCTTCTTGAATGCCGAGGCCTTGGCCCATCAACACTGCACCCACGTTATCTTGTTCGAGGTTCAGTGCAATGCCCACGGTGCCGTCGGCAAATTCTAGCAATTCCCCAGACATGGCTTTATCCAAGCCATAAATCCGAGCAATGCCGTCGCCTACTTGCAGAACAGTACCGACGTTAGAGACTTTTACGTCTTGGTCGTACTGCTCAATTTGCTGGCGAATAATGCTGCTAATTTCGTCAGGTCTGATTGCTGCCATGTCAGTTGTTTGTTGTCAGTTGTTTGTTGTCAGTTGTCAGTGGTCAGTTATCAGTTGTTCAAAACTACCAACCGTTAACTGCTAATTAAATTAGCTAATAGTCATCAGCTATTAACTATCAGGAATTCAAGCGAATTCCCAGACGGCGCAATTGTCCCCGCAGGCTGGCATCAATTACTTGAGAGCCTACTTTGATTACCACACCGCCGATTAAATCTGCGTCTATTTTGGTTTCAATTTCTACGCTTCTAGCGCTGGTCATCGCCTGCACTTTCTCGCGAACAGTCTGCTGTTGAGCGTCTGAAAGCGGGACTGCCGATGTAACTTCAGCCAATACTGTTTGGTTGAGTTCTCGGAGCCTTGCCAAGTATTGTTTGCCAATTCCTTCTAAAAAAAGAATTCTTCCTTTGTCTACTAATAGCTTCAGAAAGCTGTGCATCAAGGGGTTCATTTCTTCACCCGCTATTTGCTGAATCACGGCTTTTTTAGCATCCGGTTTTATCAGCGGATTGGCTAAAAATTGACGCAAGTCTTCCGAACCTTCTAGCAGGCTCAGCAAGGAACGAATATCTTCGCCAAACTTGTCTGAGAGATTGTTGGACTGAGCCAGTGACATCAAGGCAGATGCGTAAGGCTGTAAGACTTCTGTGCTGACTGTACTCACGTTTTAGCCTCCCAGTAACGCAATGCTGCGATCGATTAATTGGTGTTGAGCGCTGTCGTCCAAGCTAGTTTTTAGCTGGCTTTCCACCTTTGCTAATGCCAGAGATACAACCGCCGATCGCAGTTGGGCGATCGCTCTTTCCCGCTCCGCTTCCAACTCTTGACCTGCTGTTGCTCTCATTCTTTCAACGTCTTGCGCTGCCTGAGCTAGAATTGCTTCTTTTGCTTTCTTGGCAGTTTCTTCAGCCGCGGCACGAATTCGTTCCGCTTCTGCTTGCGCTTGAGTCAATTTTTGCTGTTGCTCTGCTAGAGCTGCTGCTGCATCTTTTTGGCGTTTTTCTGCTTCTTGAATCGCCTCTTGGATGGCCGAACGCCTCTCTGTCAGGATTTTACCTACAAATCCGCGCCCGAAATAAAACAGCACTGCAATAATAATGACCAGGTTAATCAGGTTGGTTTCTAAAATATCGAAATTTAAACCGAAACCACCTTCGCCGCTAGCTTCTGTGGCTAGCAATAAAACAGTCCCCATGATACTCTTCCATAATTGCGCGTGCAGATTGGGTGAAGCGATTTTAGATTTGAGATTCCATCAAAAATCTAAAACTCTTCTGTCTCGCTATTTGGCCAGCGACTGCCCTAATAGCTTTTCGAGAATTTGGCCGCTGAGCGCGTCTACTTGTTGTTCTAGTGAGCGCATTGCTTCTTGCTTTTGCTGCTCTATTTCTTGCCCAGCCTTTTCTCGCGCGACTTGAGCTTCTTGTTGAGCCTCAGCTACTTTTGCTGCCCCAATTTTTTGGGCATCAGCTTGAGCAGCCGCAATTACTGATTGAGACTGTTTGCGAGTTTCTCCCAGTTTTTGCTCGTACTGCTGCGCTAGTTGCTGAGCTTTTGCCAAGCGTTCTTGGGCGGAGACTTGAGTGTTGCGAATGTAATCGGCGCGATCGTCAATTGACTTGCTGAGCGGCTTGTAAAAAATTACATTCAAGACTGCGACTAGAATTAAAAACTGCACCGCCATCAGAGGCAGCGTAGCATCTATATCAAACAGTCCCCCTTCCTTAGCCGCTTCTTCAACTGCTAGTAATACTGTCCAGTGCATCATGATTTTTTGACGGCTTCCATCTAATTCGCTTAATCGATTTTAGATTTGAGATTTTGGATTAGAATCGCCAAAACCTCAAATCTAAAATTTTCAATTATTATGCGAAGGGGTTGGCAAACAGCAGCACTAGGGCTACGACCAAACCGTAAATTGTGAGCGCTTCCATGAACGCCAAACTCAACAGCAAGGTGCCGCGAATTTTACCTTCTGCTTCCGGCTGACGGGCAATCCCTTCTACAGCCTGACCTGCTGCATTACCTTGACCGATGCCAGGGCCGATTGCAGCTAAACCTACTGCCAAAGCGGCGGCAATTACGGAAGCGGCAGCAACTGTTGGGTTCATGATGATTTTCCTTATCTAAAGTACAAAATTGAGAACAGAAAGTCTAGAGAATTGTCCGATTTTACGGTAGAAAGTTTAAGTTCAGAAATTATTTTTTTCCTCCCTCATGCTTCGCCGTTTATCGTTAGTTAATCGTGGTGTTCTTCGCCGTGACCGCCTTCTAGAGCTTCACCAATGTAGGCGGCGGCTAAGGTAGCAAAAATCAAAGCTTGAATTGCACTCGTAAATAGTCCCAGAACCATCACTGGCAGAGGAACAAATAAAGGCACTAGCAACACTAGCACTCCGACTACCAATTCGTCCGCAAGAATGTTGCCAAACAAACGGAAACTTAGGGACAGAGGCTTAGTGAAATCTTCTATGATTTTGAACGGCAACATGAAAGGCACCGGTTCAACATAGTGGGCGAAATACCCCAAGCCGCTTTTGCTGAGACCTGCATAAAAATATGCTAGAGAAGTCAGCAGTGCAAATGCTACCGTCGTGTTGATGTCAGCGGTAGGAGCTCCCAATTCCCCTGATGGCAGCTTAATCAGCTTCCAAGGAATTAGAGCGCCAGACCAGTTTGACACAAAGATGAACAGAAATAATGTACCAATAAACGGTACCCAAGGGCGATATTCTTTTTCCCCAATTTGGTTTTTAGCCAAGTCCCGAATAAATTCCAGCGCATACTCCATAAAATTTTGCATTCCGCTGGGAATTCGCTGGATTTTGCGGGTTCCTAAAATCGAAACTACGACTAAAACAGCAATTACAAACCACGAGGTTAGAAAAACCTGCCCGTGCACTTTCAGATTGCCGAGTTGCCAGTACAACTGCTGGCCAACTTCCAATTCGGCGAGGGGGAAACGATTAAAGGTGTTTAGAACGTCAAGCATTGCCATTCAACGGGCTTCCCCATACAAATCGATGAGTTGAGTTTTGCTCTTCTTGCCTGACCTACCTGTAGTCTAGTGCTAATGCACTTCGGATCACGTAAACCAACAGCGCAGCTTTGTAAGTCAGAAATCCCAAAAATATCGGTAAAATCTGTAGCTGATTCCACTGTGTTCCTACTATCATCACCGCTAAAAACACACCCAGCCTTGTCTTGCTGATGCGCTGATTTTGGCTGCCGATTCGTTCAACGTCTCTAGCCAACATCTTTAAGTAAACCACACCTGTGCTCGCCCCAAGCAAATAATTCAGGGCAATATTGAGGGAGTAAAAAATCCAAACGGAGATAAAAATAATCGCCGTAAAAGCAAGGGTGTACGCCAACAACTCTTGTTGGAGGCGATAAAAGTCTTGCATGGGATTGCTAGTCTCGGACGAGGCTGTCGAAACTGTCGAGACTGTGCCAGCTTGAGGAATATCCTCGTTTGCTGCTGCGGGTTCGGTGGGTGTGTTTTGCGTGTTCACGAAGCTCAGAAACTAATGCAGGTAGCAGGCGAGTGCTTTGCAAACTCAGAAAAATCATACCACGCTGCGGTAACAATACTTAAAATAAAATTAATCATATTTTCGGAATTTGGTGTCTGGCGCTTCGGAAACCTCAAGCCGTTCAATGTCCGATCGACCTCACCCTACCTCTCCTACCGCCAGACCCCACTTTCTTACACATTGTTCTCGTGCTTCTCACTAAGTAAACCTCACTTAGTGAGTTAATACAGAGGACGATCGCCCGAATCGATGAGGTAACTCTCTGTTGTCTGCCTCTGCGCGCTACAAGAGTTAATTCAAATTCGATCTCATTCAATAACCTTAAACTCTTGAAGCGCCGGAATGAAATTTTTATTCTCGTGGCTCGATCGACTAAGCTTAATCAAAGCAAATCGCTGTAGTGGCTGCAAACTCGCCCACTGTCCCAAAGAAATTGTCACGCCGAGCTCTTGCGCTTTTGCAGAAACAGACTCCGGTACAGTTGCAGCATCCATCCACGGGGGATTTTCATCAACCGCCAAATCAGTTCCCGGTTTGCCTGTCTGTTGAATTAATACTTGGTTTAGCTTTTCTCGGTAATCAATAATTTCTGCTTTTGTCAAGCAAGGCTTCTCTACAAGGATTTGACGTTCTGCTTGGTTGAAATGATTCCAATCCTGCAACTTCAATTTAATGCCGCAAGTATCTAATTTGAGACGTACTTGCATCGGAATGCAGCGCAAAGCTTCCACAAAATCAGCTTCAAATTCAAAAAACATATATTTAGCAAGTTTATTTTAGTTGTGAATGAGATTTTTTTTATTAACCGCAGAGGGCGCAGAGGGCGCAGAGTAAGAGAGGTGGGGGAAGGTGAAAAGAAATTGATGCAGGTTTATTGCTCTCTATCAATAATTGCAGAAAATCGAGTCAGCATTTATAATTAAATAATATTACAAACTATTGACATGGATACCGTAGACTACCTTCGGATTAGCTTGATAGACCGCTGCAACTTCCGCTGTCTCTACTGTATGCCGGAAGGTAGCGAGTTGGACTATGTATTGCAGCAGCAGTTGTTAACTCACTCGGAATTGCTAACTCTGCTGCGGGAAGTTTTTATACCCGTGGGATTTACCAAGTTTCGCTTGACTGGAGGGGAACCGCTACTGCGGCCTGGGGTGGTGGAATTGGTAAGGTCGATCGCCTCAATGCCCGAAACGCGAGATTTGTCAATGACAACTAATGGTTTTTTGCTGGCGGGAATGGCGGAAAATCTCTACAATGCTGGTTTGCGCCGGATTAATATTAGTTTGGATTCCTTGGAACCGGAGACTTTTGATAAGATAATTGGTAGTCGGGGACGATCGCGATGGACGCAGGTTTGGGAGGGAATTCAAGCGGCTTATCAAGCTGGATTCGACCCGCTGAAGCTGAATGTTGTGGTAATTCCCGGTGTGAATGACAGCGAAATATTGGATTTGGCGGCGTTAACAATTAACCGGAATTGGCACGTTCGATTTATTGAGTTTATGCCGATCGGCAATGGGGATTTATTTGGCGATAAAGGTTGGGTAGCATCGGCAGAATTGCGGCAACAAATTAGCGACAAATACGGGTTAGCCGGGTCGGGTGTTCGCGGAAATGGGCCGGCGGATGTGTTTCAAATTCCGGGGGCGAAAGGCACTTTAGGATTTATCAGCCAAATGTCCGAGTGTTTTTGCGATCGCTGCAACCGGATGCGTTTGTCTGCTGACGGGTGGCTGCGGCCTTGTCTGCTGAACGAAACGGGGCAAATTGACTTAAAAACTGCTCTCCGGAATGGGGTGTCTACAGGCGAATTGCGCGATCGAGTGCGGCACATATTAGAGATTAAACCAGAGATTAATTTCAAGCAGCGAGATTCGGGAACTACTCAAGGAAATTACAGCCGCACCATGTCTCAAATCGGTGGCTAATTATCTATTATCAGCTATAAGTCAGTCTGAAGTAACGCTCTCGCCTTGCGCGCGGATAGATCATAAGCTGGCGTTACCTGTCCTAGGTCGCAGGACTTCGACATTCAACTCTAGTTTCTCTCCTAGCCACAAAGAATGTTTCGTATGGTCGGCCACATCGTCGCCTGTTTCAGGGTGAATGAGAATATCGAGCCCCTCACGATTCAGCATTAACCAGGGAACGACTTTGCCAAACTGGTCTGGTAAAAATGCAACTTGATACATTGCTTGGGGGTGGGGGCCAATGGGTTTGTCCTGCCAACGCCCAAGCTGCACCTCAAACTGAGTCAATCCTTCTCGTACACGCGCTGCGGCATCGCGATTATCAGCGTCGAAGTAAATATGTCCATGAAAACCAACGATGTTAACAGTGTCTTCTTTCATCATTTTCAGTGGATTATTGAGCTGAGATCAACAACTTTATATTAGCTTAACTTGCTGGATATTTTCTTCACTCCTGTAAACTCCTTAAGTTGATCTCTCCTCAGTCTTTGCTTTTTGGGTTTCATGCTAAGACAATACCAGTATACTCTCTGCTTCTCTCTCTCCAAACTGACTAATGATGTCGATTTCACATCGCAGAATTTGAACAATTTTAGATGTTGAGCAATTGCCAACACGGAGATAAATAAATTTGGGAGGATGACCGTAAAGTAAACTCCGTTGATGAAAATCAGAATCTTTGGAAACAATTACAAAATCATTTGTCTTTGCATATTCCCAAATTTCTGCATCATCAGTATTTGTCAGTCCTAGGGTTTTGACATGAGCAGAATCGGGATACAAACCAATAATTCTCTGAAGAATTCTGTCTGAGAGGTTTTCGTCCAACAGTAGTTTCACAGGGATGCCACAAATAACTTTTTCTCACGATCGGCTGCAAAAGCAAGGCAGGCTTTGATGTCTGCCGAAGTTAGTTCTGAAAAATCTTCCAGAATTTCTGCTTCCGTCATGCCACCTGCGAGATATTCTAAGATGTCGTAGACGGTGATTCGCATTCCCCGAATACATGGTTTGCCACTGCGTTTTCCCGGTTCAATTGTGATGATGTCGTGGTAGTCCATAAAGCAATATTTTGTACTAATAAGCGTAATTATACCTGTAAATAATCCTGGTTTGTTTAGGTCAGGATTTCAGGTTTGAGCAAGTAGTGAGAAAAAAAGAACCCTGTCGTTGAAAGTAGCCAGGGCAGATCAGTTTTCTCATGGTCTGTGGCAAAAGCAAGGCAGGCTTTGATGTCTGCCGAATTTAGTAGGGTTTTCCACCAATAAGACTCCAAAATTGGCGGCAGTCCGATCGACACGGGGCGATCGTCTCCACATCTCCGACGGCTGGCACGGCTGGCAAGGCTCCAAAATTGCACCATTTAGGGCGGTGTGGGTGAGTTTGAGGTGATTGGATGGTGAGGACTGCCACGGCTGGCACAATTGCACCTAACCACGGTTGGAGCGGTGGGAGTGTTGGCAGTGTCGGAGCGGTGGCGGTCTAGCTTTTTTGCGTCACACTCGCACGTTGCAACCCACAGCTTTTTTTAAAACTGGTAGAGGTGGAAGCACTGGCACGTTCTTAAATTCGATTTTATTTAATTAAATAGGCGTAATTATCCTTAATTTTTAATCCCAACACTTCTGCAAGTTTGCCAGATTGAGAGTGCATTAATTCTCCTTTCAAAGGGTCGGGAAATTTTTCTAATGCTAACTTTGCCTTTTTATAATCTGATAAATTAATTGTTAGATTCTCATGAGAAGGGAAATAATTCCAACACCCACTTGAATGCTTTACTGCTATCTTTAATTCACCCTTGCCGTTGGAAGTATCCTTACCTTTGTGAATTATTAAGTTTTCTCCCCAGTAAATGATATAGTTTTCGTGAAAAGCTAATCCTATTTCTATGGTTGTTTCTCCAATCGTAATATATTGTGTCTCAATTTCTTTTAAAAAATCTTTATAAGACTTGCCTAAATAATTATGCAATTCGTTTACGGCTAATATACTTATACCTTTTATACGAGTCAGCCAATACCAATGTTGGGGAAGTCTAATGTCTATTCTTCCCAATACATTAACAACATCAACTTCCCAATACGTTTTCCAAAAATTTACGGCTTCCGTTTTCGTAATACTTCTTTCTTTTGCGAGTTGAGAAAAAGTAAGCATACGCAGCCAAATTTCAGCCACTAAGGGAGATTGTTCGCGAGCTTGTAATAATTCTAACTTTCCGTAGCAATTAAATTCTTCACTCATCTTTGCAAAATATTTTTCAAATTTAGTAAAATAACTTTTGCTCTTAGGTACTGTTTGAATACCATTAGCTTGTGCTGCTTTTCTGCGTTTTGCTTCTCCCATAATGCCTCTTAATTATTCAAAATTATCCCATTTAAAAACTTTTAATTAATCTCATTAAAACTCTTATTCAACATAAGGATAATCAAAAATATCACGAAGTATTGATTCATCAACTTCTTTGATTTTCTTTTTCACATTTTTTACATATATTAATCCTGTTTTTGTAAGTGCAACAGCAGCATAATATCCTTGTTTTTTTATAAGTAATCCTGTGAGGGGGGATATTTCTTTTATCCAACCACAATCTAGTAAATACTTTAAAATGTCGTATAATTCCTTATTATTTTTCATGCGTATATAGCTTATAATATCGGAATTACTGGTCATTAGTTGACCTCTACTTTCCCATTTATAAATAGTGAGTAAGACCCTGATAGGTTTATTTTCTTTTTCTAAAAAATCATTTTTAGAAGCCATTTTTAACCTCGGTTGATTGTAATCCTTTTGTACGTCAATTTTAATATATCACATAAAGTGTTTACATACCATACCATCCATAATGCAAGGGTTACAGGGCTTAGGCGGGGAAATTTGGGTATCCCCGCCTAGCTTGATTTATAGATGTTTCAGCCTCTAAATCAGGATATGCTCTTATCCTGATTTAGTAAAATAACGTGCCTGATATTTGTCTTATTAACTGGTTCCCAGGCTAAGGCCTGGGAACCGAGATCCAGAGGCTCTGCCTCGCTAACGGATAAAAACAAAAACAGGAGGCAGATGCTCATGGAATGTGTTCCCAGGCTAAGGCCTGGGAACGAGCAAACACCTACGCTTTGCGCTTCCGACGGCGAATCAGCACACTCATTACTTGCTTCGGATTAGCTGCACGTTGTAGGGGACTCCAATCGCCAACTTGGGCAAATCCCAGGCGGTACAAGGTGAGTATGGTTTCCCTGACACCCTTGGGCGAACCTGTAACCGTTACACACACCACATCCTGTTCCGATTCTGCTGCTGAGTCGTCATTTGGCCGTGCAAATTTGTTGTCGTCAGGCAAGAATTCCTGTGACATAATATGTTCTCCTGGTTTTGGGTTTTCTAGAAAAACCCAAAAACCCAGCCGCCCCGCATTTCAACACATAGCAGGGCGGCTACAGAGAGTGTTATCATACTCCGTTAGCCTCCAGACTGCTGTGATCAGTTTGGCGGTTAGCTGTCCATTGCTGCTCGCAACAGCTTTGGGCAGTGCAACTAGATTTTTGGGCGACGCGGGCTACTTCCTCTACAAGCAAAGCAACCTCTAACTTCAAAGCGTAGCCGCAGACGGGGGCCTGTGTCAATCCATTTGGGATTTGGGATTTGGGAAAGGTGCGTCAGCTTTGAGATTGCTTCACTACCTTCGCAATGACAGAAAATCCTAGTACGTGCATCCAGGATTAACTGGTTCCCAGGCTAGAGCCTATTCGTGACAACTTAACGTCAAACCCAATCACAGACTGCTGTTTGAGTATTAAGCTCAGATCCCCCCTAGCCCCCCTTAAGAAGGGGGGGACAAGAGTCTTCTCAAAGTCCCCCTTCTTAAGGGTAAGAGAGAGGGGTTATCTACAGACTCTAAACTAAGGACAAGAGTCTTCTCAAAGTCCCCCTTCTTAAGGGGGATTTAGGGGGATCTAGACTTAGCTAAATGCGAGATTTATCAATGGTTTCAGTCTTAAGTTGTCACCAATGGGCTGGAGCCTGGGAACGAGCAATCGCCTACTTCCTAGGCTTTGCGCTAGAGTTATAATATTAAAATCAATTTAAAAAGTGCGATTTATTTTGTTATCATCATCCCAAAAACTTACACTCAAGGATAACTATGCTGCACAATCTTCAGCAATCTCACGAACAAGAAATACAGACGATTACTCAAGTTTTGGGAAAAATCACCAACCGCACGGCGGATCAGATTAAACCATTACTAGATGCGATGCTCAAACAGCTAATAGAACCTCAACAACGTCCATTTTATGAAACAGCTACCCCAACAGAATGGTCAATAGCATTTCAAGAATGGGTTGACAGTCATCGTACCCTAAATCTCCCCACTCTTTCAGATGAAGGTATTAGCAGAGAGAGCATTTATGGAGACAGAGGTTAAATGCCGTTTCTCGTAGATACAAACATACTGCTGCGTAGCATTGATACAGCACACCCAATGAATCCTGATGCCGTTAATGCCGTGATTACTCTGCGCGATCGCGGGGAACAACTTTATATCGTACCCCAAAATTTGATCGAGTTTTGGAACGTTTGCACGCGCCCGATCCAGAGAAATGGATTAGGGCGTACTGCAACAGAAGCCGAGGCAGAAATTAATCGCTTAAAACAGCTTTTTCCTCTGTTGTTGGATACCGAAGCAATTTATCAAGAATGGGAGCGACTGGTGATAACGTATAAGGTTATACCAATTTTTTATGAGGCTGCATAGAATCTGATCCCCCCTAACCCCCCTTAATAAGGGGGGGACAAGATTCTTCTCAAAGTCCCCCTTCTTAAGGGGGATTTAGGGGGATCGAGATATGTGCAACTTCACATTAAATTGGTATTATAGGTGTTAACGTTCATGATGCGCGGCTAGTTGCTGCTATGCTAGTTCATGGTTTAACCCATATCCTAACTTTTAACATTGCTGATTTCGCTCGTTATTCACAAATTACGGCTGTTAATCCTCCAACTGTAAAACCTTGATTAATTGGGAATTTAACATAAATTATACTCCGAGCAAAGAACAGGCAAGATGCCTGTTCCACAAAAAGCTAATTAGATTGTGGGGAGTAGGAGTTAAGCATCTTGCCCGCCCTTAGATTTTACGGGGTGTTAGCAAAATTAGCTGTTTTGATAAGATCGATCGCACTTCATCCAATCCCATCTCCACATCCGCCAAAATCTCTCCCACAGTTTTGGTATTGCAACCTTGCAAAAACTCAAATTCAGCACTTGACAAATTGACCAATTGGTAATTGCAATCAAACACTTGCTGGCTCGGCCAACCGTGCATACAACCACTCAACTCTGGAATTGCCGCCAAAAGTGCCTTATCGTCCGACCAATCAATTTTATTAACAGGCTTTTTGCCCAAGAAAAACTCGTAATGAGTGATTTCCGTATCCAACAATTCAATTAATCGATAAAGCTCTCTTTCCGTCAAACCCTGAGCTCTTGCTATCAATTCCGGCGCTTTCCCCAAAAGTCTTTCTAACTGCCAATATCCCGGATTTGAGAAACCAATAAATTCCAATCCCGAAGCGTCGATTAACTCGAACAAAGTCTCAATATTGTAGTCAATTTCCTGCGGGTGAACGTACATATCAGCAAAACATTCGTCTCGCTGATTTTCTCCTGCCCAACGCTGTTTTTCGTACTTGACAAGACGGTTGTTTTCTGGTAATGAAGCAAAGATTTGACGACCGACTTTCACACCATCGGGATAGTCACCTTTTTGCGGGCCTTGGAGAAGGGCGATCGCCCTTTGCATCAGTTGAATTTCCCAGCGTCCGAGCTCAGCATACACAAAAATGTGCATCAAACCGCCCTCCGCCAACTTCGCCGCCAGCGCTTGAATGCCCCGGATCGGATCGGGTAAGTGGTGCAGCACGCCCACGCAGTTGATCAAATCAAACTCGCCCTCTAACTCAGCCGCATCGTACAGGCTGAGGTGGCGGAAATCAGCTTCCCGCGCTCCCGATCGCCGACAGCGTTCTTGTGCTACCTTCAAAGCACCGGCACTCAGGTCGATCGCCGTCACCGAAGCTTCAGGATTGAGGTGAATCAGATAATCGGTGCTCGAACCAGTGCCGCAGCCAGCATCTAAAATCCGAATATCGAGTTTTGGCGGCTTTTGGCCGGTGCAAAAATTGTAAGCATCAGGCCAACTCCAGCGCCAGTTGTATCCTGGCGGCGGTTCATCGGACAAAGGATCGGGCGGAAAAGGGAAAGTATCGTAAAGCCGCCGCACGGCAGCACTGATATCAGGCGTAGTATCCATAGGTGAGGTAATTGTGCGTGAGTTTGGAGATTGGTTGTCAGTAGCTACGGACGAACAGCGCGACGCGATGCACTTCTATTGCTTCCTTACTGGCAACCAAAGTGGCGTCTCGCCAAGTTGGGAAGCCTAAGAGAGAGGGATCGGGCGATCGACTAACCCCTGGTAGCCAAGCCCTGACAGCTTCTGCGTAATAAAACTTATCATTTTTTCTCATATAAGCTCTCTTAAATCTATACAATAAATCTCGACAGGCTTTTTAACAAACAAGGACTGTCAATAACCCACCGCTGACCTGTCGGGTAAAGCGGAGGCGTCTTTCAAGAGAGCAAGAGGCCCCGAAACAGGCAGAAGAAAATTTTTGATTTTCTTTTCCTTTAATTCAAGGCACTGGCTGCGATCGCCCAAAGGCAACTCTCCTGCCGAGTCTTTTTTTCCACGGGTATGCCGGCGGAGTGCAGCGGAGGGAGTACCCCGTGCCTGCCTTCGGATCGGACATTTCCCCGCAGGCAGAAAGATG
The DNA here is from genome assembly GCF_036702355.1 of Microcoleus sp. D3_18_C4. Taxonomy (NCBI): domain Bacteria; kingdom Bacillati; phylum Cyanobacteriota; class Cyanophyceae; order Oscillatoriales; family Microcoleaceae; genus Microcoleus; species Microcoleus sp. D3_18_C4. Next base: position 38,970 of record NZ_JAUBTF010000010.1, on the reverse strand, counting down.
AAACCAAAACATTTTAATCTAAGAAAGTAAGCGCGCCCGAACCTCGTGACAGGTAAAGGCAAAAAGTAAACAAAGCAAAAATACCTACTTTGACCTGCATCAGAAGGCAAGGTTAGTCTGGTTAAATGCTGCAACTATTTGGATAGGGAGCTAAGGAGTCTAATGACTGTAAAAGCAAGTGGTGGAAGCTCGGTTGCGCGTCCGCAACTATATCAAACTGTACCGGTCGCAACAATTTCGCAAGCAGAACAGCAAGACCGCTTCCTACAGCGGGGCGAACTCAGCGAACTGGCAAGTTATTTCAGTTCCGGGGCTCTTCGGATCGAGATCTCTGCGACGCTGACCCAAAACTCGGAACTGATAGTATCCCGCGCAGCCAACCGGATTTTTACCGGCGGTTCCCCGCTGGCATTTTTGGAAAGACCACAAGAACCTGCGATGGCTGTAGCAGGCGCGGCTCGCGGCGGCTCGGCGAATGTCTCTGAAGGCATGAAACTGGGAAATGTCACCTACGTAGAAAGCCGCGCTGGTGGCAACGGCGGTGGCGGCGGTGGTTTCTTGGGGCTAGGAAATCTATTTTCTGGCAACGGTGGCGGCTACAGCGGCCCAATCCCAGCAGGATTTCAGCCGATCAATGTCTCGCGCTACGGCCCGGGCAACATGACCAAATCTCTGCGCGACTTGAGCTGGTTTTTGCGCTACATCACCTACGCGATCGTCGCGGGCGACCCGAACATTATTTCGGTGAACGTGCGCGGATTGCGGGAAATCATCGAAAATGCTTGCTCTTCGGCGGCCACAATTGTGGCAATGCAGGAAATGAAGGCAGCATCTTTGGGCTATTTCAGAAACAATGCAGAGGCAAGTGCGATCGTCGGACAGTATTTCGACGTAGCAATTACCGAATTCAAAGCTCCCACACCTTCAGACAAGGTGCGGCAGCGCGAAAGCAACGACCAGCAAGGCTTGCAACTGCCTCAAATCTACTTCAACGCAGCCGAGCGGCGATCGAAATTCGTCATGAAAACCGGTCTGTCATCGGCAGAAAAGATAGAAGTAATCAAAGCCGCTTATCGCCAAGTATTCGAGCGCGACATTAGCCGCGCATACAGCCAAAGCATTTCTGACTTGGAATCCAAGGTCAAAAATGGCGAAATCTCGATGAAAGAGTTTATTCGCCGCCTTGGTAAATCTCCTCTGTACCGTCAGCAATTCTACGAGCCGTTTGTCAACAGCCGCGCTGTAGAATTAGCCGCTCGTCACTTCCTAGGTCGCGGTTTGAGCTCGCGGGAGGAATTTAGCAAGTATTTTGCGATCGTCAGCAAAGGCGGCCTGCCAGCCCTCGTAGACGCGATGGTCTATTCCCAGGAATATTCCGATTACTTCGGCGAAGAAACAGTGCCTTACCTACGCGGTTTGGGCCAAGAAGCTCAGGAGTGTCGCAACTGGGGCCCGCAAATTGATTTGTTCAATTTCAGCGCTCCGTTCCGCAAGGTTCCTCAGTTCATCACCTTGTTTGCCGGCTACAACCAGCCTCTGCCAGACCAGCACGTTTACGGTGTTGGTAATGACCCCTTAGAAATTCAGTTCGGCGCGATTTTCCCCAAAGAAACTCGCAACCCCAAGAGCCGTCCGGCTCCCTTCGGCAAAGACACTCGCCGTATCCTGATCCGTCAAGGTGCGGGGATTGACAATCAGTTGAGCAATCCGGCGGCTCGCGGTGCTGCTCCTGGTTCTCTGGGCCCCAAGGTCTTTAAATTAGACCAGTTACCGAGCAACTATGTTGCTTCCAAGAAAACGGCCCGCGGTGTCTCTAGCAGCTACAGCAATGCTTCCAGTGTCAAATATACCGAAAGTTCCACCCAAGCGGTGATTCGGGCAGCTTACCTGCAAGTGTTCGGTCGCGACGTGTTCGACGGCCAGCGCCAAAAGGTAGCGGAAATTAAGCTGGAAAACGGCGAGATTCCGATGCGCGAGTTTATTCGGATGTTGGCGAAGTCGGACGTGTTCCGCAATATGTACTGGAGCAAGCTCTACGTTTGTAAGGCGATCGAGTACATTCACCGCCGACTCCTGGGACGCCCTACCTATGGCCGTCAGGAAATGAACGCTTACTTTGACATTTGCGCCAAGAAGGGTTTCTACGCGCTGGTCGATAGCATCATGGACAGCACGGAGTACAACGAAGCTTTCGGGGAAGATACAGTGCCCTACGAGCGCTATGTGACTCCCGGTGGTTTGTCGATGCGGACGATGCGATCGGGTTCCGTCGCTGAGCAAAATGTCCAAGCTCAGACGCCCGAAACTCCTCGGTTTATCGAACTCGGCACTGCGCTCGATCGGGGCGATTTCGAGTTACAAAATAGCCTCGCTCAAGGTGTCAGCAAGCGGCGTGAACAAACTAAGGTGTTCAAGCTGACGACTACTTCGGACAAAGTAGCTTTGAAAACTTTAATTCAAGCTACTTACCGTCAAATTTTTGAGCGCGACATCAACCCGTATGTTGTGAAGAATGAATTCACGGCGCTGGAAAGCAAACTGGGCAACAATGAAATCAATCTCAAGGAGTTCATTGAGGCTTTGGGCTGCTCGTCGCTGTACATCAAACAGTTCTACGCACCTTATCCGAATACTAAGGTGATTGAGTTGGGAACCAAGCACTTCTTGGGCCGCGCTCCCCGCAATCAAGCGGAGATTCGGACGTACAACCAAATCTTGGCAAGTAAAGGGATTAAGGGCTTTATCAACGCGATGTTGAACAGCGTTGAATATGCCGAGGCGTTTGGCGAGGATACTGTTCCTTACCGTCGCTTCCCGACTCTGCCTGCTGCGAATTTCCCGAATACTGAAAGGCTGTACAATCTACTCACTAAGCAGAATGATGAGTTGGTGGTTCCAAGCTTTGAGCCAGTAGCTGCTACTGACAGAAGCTAGATTGATTTGAGGTTTGAGATATTAAATTAACATTAATTTAACATCTCAAATTAATTGAAGGGCTGGTGTAATTGCCAGCCTTTTTTTTGTATAATTGGGGTATTTTTAACCGCAGATAAAGAGGATATAAAAGTCTTATTTTAGTTGGGATAAAGACTTTTTTAAATAACCGCAGAGGACGCAAAAATCTCAGAGTTAGGGAAGAGAGAGTGTGCTAAGAAAGCCATTTTCTACTAAAATAAGAGATTTAGTAAGGAGAAATATAGGAAGAAACCTGGTTTCTGAAGAAAGCGTGGGGAAGTCTTAGTTTCATTAAACTGGTACGATTCTAGCATCCGTTTTGGGGCAAGATCCAATCTGCCGAATCGGTGCAGCTAACAGTGTTAAATCTGCCACGGGATTGGCTGAAGCAATTAGATTTTAGGTTTGAGATTTGAGCCTATGTTGACTTGATAACCGCATCGGGCCGGATGCAAGTTCCCGCCCTTTATATATTCGGTTAACCGTACTCAAATACCCACTTTGACGCGAGAACATTACCGCCCACTCTTCGTCGTTGATTTCATTCAATATACAAAATTGTGGCACAGACAGAGCGATTGCTTAGTTATCGGGTATTAGTGATTTCCCTTCATTCTGTGTAGGCAAAAATTAGGTATAATTGGTGAGTGCGTATGATGATAAAAGTTTAAAAAAAGAATAGCCCGGGAGGGAAGAACTCAACCCTGAGAGTGATGAGTCATTACCATCTAAAATCTACAATCTCAAATTTAAAATCTAAAATTTTATGAGCTAAATCAAGATATTGACCGCAAAATAAAACAGCAGAATAAACGGGCCACTTGTGCTGATTATTACCATAGCAAAACGAATAAGGTATTAGGGCATAATGTTGTGAAAGATGGAACAGGGTATGGAACTAAATTTACAGAAATTTTATAGCGCCTGCAATCCCAGCTACACCCTGGCAGTAGCAAATCAACAAGACCGACAATACTATATCGATTTCTCTTCAGTGCGGGGCGGCACAATCGTAGAACAATTGGAGCGCACCATCAGCCGTCTGTCCCCCGATGCACCTACCTGTCAATTATTCACCGGTCACATCGGCTCTGGTAAATCAACAGAATTGCTGCGGCTGCAAGCTCAATTGCAGCAACAAGGATTTCATGTTGTTTATTTTGAGTCGAGTAAAGACTTAGACATGGCAGATGTAGATATCACTGACATTTTGTTGAGCGTTGCTCGTCAGGTGAGCGAAAGCATCGAGAAAATGAAAATTAAGCTGCAACCGACGGGTTTTAAAGCTTTGCTCAAAGGGATTGCTGATGTTTTTCAAACTCAAATAGACTTGAGCGCGGAAGCTAATGTTCCGGGTTTTGGGGAAATAAATGCCAGCACGGAGGGAGAATTTTCTCTGGCGTTGGGAATTGGCAAAATTACTGCTAAGGCGAAAGATGCTCCGAATCTGCGATCGGAGTTGAGGCAATATTTGGAGCCGCGAACTAACGTAATTTTAGATGCGCTGAATAAGGAGTTGCTGGAGCCGGCTAATCAAGAACTCAAACGCCAAGGGAAACAAGGACTTGTAGTAATTATCGACAATCTCGATCGCATACACCTGTGCGCGAAACCGACGGGGCGGCTACAGCCGGAATACCTGTTTGTCGATCGCGGCGAACAGTTGGCAAGACTAAATTGCCACGTCGTGTATACAATTCCCTTGGTGCTGATTTTCTCTAACGATTTGGGCCAGTTGACCAATCGATTTGGGGTAGATCCGAAGGTTTTGCCGATGGTGCCGGTGCAGTTGAGCGACGGTTCTGAGTGCTCTGAGGGTGTGGAATTGCTGCGACAGATGGTTCTGGCGCGGGCCTTTCCAACGGTGCATCCTTCGCAGCGCTATGCTTTGGTAGGCAAAGTGTTCGACTCTGCGGAAACTCTCGATCGCCTGTGTCGAGTCAGCGGCGGTCATGTCCGCAATTTGCTGCAACTGCTGTATAGCTGTCTGCAGAAACAAGACCCTCCTCTGTCGCGGGAAACTTTGGAAAATGTGATCGTCCAGCGCCGCCACCAGCTTACTTTGGCGATCGAACCCGATGAGTGGAAATTGCTGCGCCAAGTATCCGCTACCAAAACTGTGAACGGGGAAACTAAATACCAAATATTGCTGCGGAGTCTCTGGGTGTTTGAATACCGTTACGGCGAGGATTATTGGTTTGATGTCAATCCGATTTTGGCTGACGCCAAAGAGTTTCGGCAAACTGTTGATGGTTGATGGTTGACAGTTGACAGTTGACGGTTGAGAGTTGACAGTTGACAGTTGATGGTTGATGGTTGATGGTTGAGAGTTATCTCCGCCGAATCATAAACAGTCAACAGTCAACTAACAAAAATGATTAAAGGCACTACTAAACTGTTGGGAGTAATTGGTCATCCCGTCGAACATTCTCTGTCGCCGGCGATGCACAATGCTGCTATTTCGCACTTGGGAGTCGATTTTGTTTACTTGCCCTTTCCGGTAAAACCAGGGGATTTAAAAGCTGCTCTTGCAGGATTTGCGGCGATCGGCGTTCGGGGATTTAGCATCACGATTCCGCACAAACAAGCAATCTTACCACTGCTGTCGGAAGTTTCCCCGATCGCCCGAGCGATCGGCGCAGTCAATACCGTATACCTGACTGACAAAGGTTGGTGTGGCACAAATACTGACGTTGAAGGCTTTCTCGCGCCGCTGCAAACCCCCCCAACCCCCCTTTACCAAGGGGGGGCTAAAGACGCGACCTCTCCCTTAGAAAGGGGCAATACGGCTGTTGAATCCTGTCCCCCCCCTTACCAAGGGGGGGCTAGGGGGGGTTCCGATTGGAGTCAGAAAGTAGCAGTAATTTTGGGCAATGGCGGGGCGGCGAGAGCTGTTGTGGCTGGATGCGCTCAATTGGGATGTGCAGAGATTCACGTTGTCGGTCGTAGCGAACAAAATTTAGCGGAATTTCAGCAGAGTTGGGTGGATTCTCCGATGCCCGTGCAGAATTTGCAGGTGCATACTTGGGATAATTTGTCAATGTTAATCTCGCAGGCAGATTTGCTGGTGAACACGACGCCTGTGGGGATGTATCCGCAGGGGGAAAAATCGCCTGTTGCGGATAGTGCGCTCGATCGAATTTCAGCAGGTGCGATCGTCTATGATTTAATTTACACCCCTAATCCTACCCAATTTCTCAAAGATGCGAAGATTCGGGGAGCGCGAGCTATTGACGGACTCGAAATGCTAGTTCAACAAGGAGCAGCCGCCTTAAAAATTTGGCTGGATAAAGAATCCGTCCCAGTCGATGTGATGCGCCAAGCCTTGCGACAGCATTTAGGTCTAGACTAATGCCATTTCTTCAAAAAGTAGCTGTAGTTTTCAGAATTCCTATAAGTAAGAATTTGAGGCTGAATTCGCGCTAAGCTGAGAATTAAAATATACTTTCCCCGCCATTTATGAAATTTCGAGCTATCAGCCTTTTTTTTGCTACTTGCCTAATCGGAATTTTTAGTTTGGTATACACTCCACCTGCTTGGGCTCTGACGCAGATTAAACTTTCCGACCTTTCTTATCGCGAATGTCCTGCCGAAATGGGAGAAGGAACAGTCACCAGTGGCAGTTCTATGGAAGCTACCTGCTTTTTGATTACTGGGAAAGCTGAAAATAGCACCGGCAAACCAGTTGTCAATGCCGATATTTTCGGCCGCATTTATGATGCCGACGACAATCCGGTGATGCAAAATCGCACTCGCTTGGGTTCTATAGAAGAAGTTCCTCCCGGAGTTAGCGATTTTCAGCTCAGAATTTCGGTTGCCGCCAATCAGAGAACACCTTTGAAGCTCAAACAATTTAAAGCTACAGGTTTTACTGGCGTGGTTCGCCGCTAACAAAACTCTTTGAGATTTTAGATTGCTGAGAAAGAGATTTTGGGTTGGCTGCCCGTGAAAGTGCGATGCTGTTTTAGATTTGAGATTTTCGATTTGAGATTGTTGAGTGGCTGGCAATTTCTCATTTCTCATGTACGATGAACTCCCCAGCTTTTCAACCGGGGAGTCCATCTAAAAATCTCAAATCTAAAATTTAGTTGCCGGCTGCTAGGTCTGCCAAAGAATTTACGCTCGATGCTTAAAAACTTAAGCTTTTCCAACTACAAGGATGTTTGCAAGCTGGTCAAAAGACCGATCAAGAATTCCGAGCCGAACTGAAGTACAAAAAATGCAATCAGTGGCGAAAAGTCAATCCCTCCTAAGGGGGGGATAATCGATCGGAATAGATTCAGGTAAGGGTCTGTTAACTGACTCAAAATTGAAAAGGGGGGGTCGTACCAATTGATATTCGGGAACCAGCTTAATAGCACGCGACAAATCATTAGGGCTACATAGATTTGCAGAAATGTGGACAGCGTGGTTGCCAAAAGGCCTATGGAATAACTCATATATTCTCGTTGAAGTTTGAGTAAAGTTTACAGACACTTTAACTTAAAGTTTAGCATAGGTGGGGGAGAGGGGGAGCATCACGCTGTTTGCGGGCGGGCTAGAAGAGCAACTGCCCACAATAAAAATCACTGTTTGCTTCACAGACTCGAAAGGTCTGTGAAGCGAGAATGGTGCAAGATGTGAGTAGCCCGCATTGATGTGCCCGACTAATCTAAAATCTTAAATGGAGTTATGAGTCTTGAGCGATCGATCCCTCGCTGCCCGGAGCCGGCGTGTTGCCGTTTACGTCTCCGAGTTGCAGCCGCACGTCATCTATTGCCTGATTTAGCTGGGCAATTTTATCTTCTAAACTCAGTCTTGCTACCTCCATCCCGTCGGCTTCGAGTTGGCTGGCTTTCCTCTGGCGGATTTTTCTGGTTTTTGCGTCTGAAGGTTCACTCAGCAAAGCTTCAGCAGCGCGCCGCGACAGCACCGCGCCCAAAACTGCACCCACCAAGCCGCCAACGGCAGCTCCGGCAATAAATCCCCCTGTAAAACCCTCTCGATTACTCATAGCTCAACTCAACTGCGCGATATTTCCTTAATTTGTTTATTTTGACACTCTCCCGGTGAGAAACCGGGAGATTGTTAGTTGTCAGGTGTTGCACAATTTGAGAATGATTATGGTGGCGTGTCCCGCCTGCTGTGAAAATACACGCCTTCGGGATCAGGGGCCCATCCCCCAAAACAATCAAAATCATCCCGCAATTATGCAACACCGTCAGGTAAGGCGAGAATTCCGACTTCAGAGTTAAAGCGGATCATTTCCAAAGATCGATCGCCATAAAGATCTTCAATGTGTTCCAAGCAGCACTCGATCGCGAAATCGTTCAATTCAGTCGGCTCAACGCCGTACATTTCCTGAAACACCTCTGAGTCTACCCGACAAAAGCGCGGTCGATCGGCGTAAATTCCGCATTCTCTGGTGGTTTTGTCAAAATTTATACACCAACCGTCATCTCCGACTAAGCTCAAATAGACCGCTAATTCGTCTTCAGATAAATACTCGTCTAAGTCTGGGCGCTCTGTTGGGTCGAGGTAACAACAAGCACCGCACTGCTTTACGCAACGCCAAGTAGCCATAGTTTGATTTTAGATTTTAGATTTTAGATTTTAGATTTTAGATTCGGAGCATTATGTGGAAAATGCCAAACTTTAGGAAATTGGGGCTCTTAAAGTATATCAATTGCCAGCGCCGGAGACGGATATCCCGAAAGGGGGTTCGATTTGAGATTTGAGATTGGAGATTGGGGGGAGTTTCCGGGAAGGGGCATCAAGTCCCTGGTTTGCTGTCACTGAGAGGTCGATCGTAGTTTACATTTTGTTGAATTTTGTAAAGTTCCTTAAAAAATATGGTCGATCGCCCGGTAAAATCAGAAGCGGATTTTCTAATTCAACAATCTAGACTTAATCACTACAGTCAGGAGGACACATGGACTTTATAACCGATCTTTTCAGTGGTATGGGTGGTGTAGACTACCAACTCATTGTTCAGGTAGCTTTACTCGCAGCCGTCGTGCTTTCGGGCCCGATCGTGATTTTTCTCTTGGCAGCTAAAGGCGGCGACCTGTAATTATAGCACGCTCCGGGGCGATCGAGAGTTGGGAGTTTTGAGTTTTAAATGATGCAAAATTCACAAGGCTCGATCGCCAATTTTCGATGCTGCACCTGCTTTGTTATCAAATACCGAGTTATCAAATACCGAGGGCGTGTTTAGCAGTTTGAATCAAATTCTCAAAAAAAGGTAGAGATACATCGACTTCTCTAGCATCTTTGCGGGAGTTACCTAACAAACCGATGTTTTGTCCGGGTGCAACAGCCAAAACTTGCCCTTGAGAGTTGCGAATTCTCAATTCCTCGATCGAGCCTGCAGGAGATAGACTGCAAGAATAAGTGCGATCGCAATAATCAAACTCCACTTTTCCGAACTTCGGTGGCCTGGAAGTAGCAGTATTTGCCGGTAGCCGAACGCCCAACAATTCTAATTCAACCGATGTCTTGCCATTAAAACTATTTTCCCGCAATCGGTAAGCAATATCAACCCGCCGAGGCAAAGGAAAATATTCCCCCCAACGCCAAGCAATCGCCTTCACACTAGCCGATACATTTCCATCTTGAGTTGCAGTTAGTTTAACGTGGCCTCCTTTACCCACAATTTTCTGTTCTGTTATGCAAACATTAGGCGTCCAAAATACAGGAGCCTTATTTTCAATCCCGCAAGGTTCCAGAGCATCAATTTGTCGGTAAAGGTCAAGATTAATCTCAGCCAAATCTGCCTGCACATCTACTGAAACCAGAGGTTTTAGATGTTCCGGCTGCAAACATTGATTGGCAAAAATTGACAGTTGATTGCGGAATTCTTCGAGATTATCAGCCGGCATCGAAAAACCGCCCGCCGCTTTGTGTCCGCCAAATTTAGTTAATAAATCCGCGCAAAAATTCAGCCCGTCAAATACATTAAACTCAGGAATTCCCCTCGCCGAACCCCTGATAATTTTATGGGCAACCGCCCCTACAGGCTCATCCTCAAAAGTACCAATAAACACAGGTACGCCGTAGCGTTCCACTAACCGAGAAGCCACAATCCCGATCACCCCGTGGTGCCAACCGGGTTGCACGACAACTAAAACTCGTTCTTGCTGCAAGTCGAGATCACTTTCCTCGCACCAAGCGATGGCTTCCTGCTCAATTTCCTGGCACAGCTCCTGCCGGCGCTGATTAATTTGTTCGCACTGCATCGCGTTTTTGAGAGCCAATTCGCGATCGTCAGTAGTGAGCAACTCTATCACAATTTGAGGGTCTGCCAGCCGCCCCACAGCATTAATCCGGGGGCCAAGCCTAAAACCAATATCTTCAGGCTTTAACGTATTGCTAGCTTGGCTTTTTGAATTCAGAAGAGGTAAACTTTCCGCACTTCCCGGCTGCACTCCAGCCACCTGAATCAAAGCCTGAATACCCGCCAATTGCGAGTGAGGCAACAGCCGCAAGCCACGCTTCACCCAGCGCCGATTAACTCCAGTCAAAGGTGCTAAATCCGCAATAGTTCCTAAAGTAAATAACTCCAGCAAGGGATTCACCAACCCGCCCACTTTCTGCATATCCTGAGCCAAAGTAATAGCCAAAATATAAGCAACACCTACGCCTGCCAAACCGCGATAAGGTGAAGATTCCGCAATTAATTTCGGGTTGAGAATAGCATCAGCCGGCGGCAGTTTGGGCGGCAAATCGTGGTGGTCTGTAATAATAACTTTGACACCGAGTTCTCGCGCTCTGGCAACCGGGCCGTAAGCTGCAATTCCGTTGTCAACCGTGAGAATGAGAGCGACACCTTCCGAGTGAAATTCTTCTACAATGCGATCGTTAATCCCATAACCTTCTCGCATCCGGCTGGGAATAGCATAATCCACATTCGCCCCCAGCAGCCTCAGAGCGCGTAACAACAAAGCCGTGCTCGTCATCCCGTCAGCATCGTAGTCACCGCAAATCGCAATTTTTTGCGCTCCCGAAATCGCCTCCCGCAACAATTTGACACTCGCCGCCAAATCGGGAAACTCATCGGTTGGCGCGGGCAAAACCAGAGATTCCGGTTCGATAAACCCTTGCACTTCTTTCAGAGAATCGATGCCCCGGTTAATCAGTACCTGTGCCAGCAAGGGCGACAAACCGATTTCAGTGGCAAACTGTTCGGCTTGCTGTGTTTGAGGCGAATAAATTTGCCACCGTTGGTTTGGCAATCGGTGAAAATGCGGGGGTACAGATGTCGGTAGCTCTTGCACGGAAGCTGAGGTTTAAATATACATAGTTAATCTTACCTAATTAAGTGCATCCATCCATCAATTTTAGATTTTAGATTTTAGATTGATGAGTTTTTTGGGTAAAATCCAAAGGTTGTTTGTAGGAAAGCTTTTTTCGGAAGCTCTCACCGCACCCAAATAGGGATACAAGCCCCTGACAGCAGTCGTGGAGACCAAAAAATTTTAGACCAAAGTTCAAACGCCTCAGATTTATCTGTGGAGTCAATCTAAAATCTCGAATCTCAAATCGACTGGTGGGAGCCGAAGAAATAAGTGTAGCAGGCAGTTGTGCCGCCCGTGCTAGGACGGGGCTAATTTAATTTAATGAGGAGACTTGCATGAGTGTCGATCGACCACCTTGGTTTAAAATTGCATTACAGGTTCGGGGGTCTGTCATTCCCTCAATTTTGCCCCGCGTTTTGCTGTGTGGCGGCTTTGGAGTTCTTATTTCCCTGCTGCACTTTTTAAAGTGGCCGGTTTCCTTACCAATTTTGTCTAGTATTGTACCCAGTATTGTCCTGGGTCTACTGTTGGTTTTTCGGACAAATACAGCCTACGAAAGATTTTGGGACGGTCGAAAAATGTGGGGAACTTTAGTCAACAACGTCCGCAATTTGGCGCGCCAAATCTGGGTAGCAATCGAGGAAAAAGACCTGCAGGATATCGTAATCAAAAAGTCAGTCCTGCGCCTCTTACCTGCCTTTGCAGTAGCCCTGAAACTGCACTTGCGCCAAGAATTAGTAAATTCAGAATTGGAGCATTTGATGTCCCCATCGCAGTACCAAAAGCTCAAGTCGATGAACAATCCGCCCCTAGAGATTGCCTTTTGGATTGAGGATTACTTGCACGAACAGTACGAGGGCAATTGCGTTGATGTCTATCAGCTAACTGGTATGAAGGAGTTAATCAACTCTATGATAGATGTATTAGGTGGCTGCGAGCGAATTTTAAAGACCCCTATCCCTTTGGCTTACGCGATTCACTTGAAACAACTATTGTTGCTTTACTGTTTGGCACTGCCCTTTCAAATGGTAAACGATGTGAGTTGGGGAACTGGCCCTGTTGTGGCTTTAATTAGTTTTACTTTGTTCGGGATTGAAGAAATCGGCATTGAAATAGAAAATCCCTTTGGACACGATGCCAATGATTTGCCTTTAGACAATATTTGTGCTGCCATGCAGCGCAATATCGACGATTTAATTTCTTTATCTCCTAGCGTTCACGAACACGTGAAAGATAAGTAGAGTCATTCGATTTTAGATTTTAGATTTTAGATTTTAGATTGTACATAAAATCTAAAATCTAAAAGCTTCGGATTAATTTTTTTTAACAATAAACAGCATTAACCCAGCCCATACTAACAATACAGGCGTCAGCCAATCTCCCCACCGCACGTACAAAGTCCGAGTTCGCCGCCGATAAATAGTAACATCTCGGACTTCATAAGTATTAATTCCCGACTTCCAAATTGTCTCACCGTGAGGATTAACAAAAGCAGAGTAACCTGTATTAGTTGCGATAACTGCCCATCTATCCGTCTCAATTGCCCGCATCACATCTAAAGCGTGATGTTGAGCTAACATCGGCGGTTTGTAATGGGCATTATTGGAAGCGCTAATCATAAATTCGCCTCCCATCGCCGCCTGATATCGGAAGATTTCAGCAAAGGCTGAATCGTAACAAATTCCGACAATGGCGCGGCCAAACGGCGTATCAAACAATTGTTTAGAATTACCGGGTACTAAATGAGCATCTAAGGGAGAAAGACGATTAATAATCCCGCCTAAGATTTCGTAAAAAGGGATATATTCGCCTAAAGGTACGAGCTTTAGTTTATCGTAGCGGCCGACAATTTCTCCAGTGCCATCGATCGCCAATAAGCTGTTAGTGATACTATTATCTTGCTGTCCGAATCCTCCCACCCAAGCCACAACGCCGCGTTCGAGAATAGCTTGGTAAAAAGAAAGAGTAGAACGCTGATACTCGTTTGTCCAGATAAAAGGCAAAGCTGTCTCTGGAATTAACACAGCATCGACTTTTCTGTCTGCTAACTGTTTGTATCCAGTGGTGTAACCTTCCAAAGCGCGCTGCCAACCCCCTGAATCAAACTTAATGTCGTTAGGAATGTTGCCTTGAATAATGCCAATTTTTAAAGCGGTTGCAGCTTCTTGATTCAAAGGGCGGTTGTATAAACTCCATCCTGCAATATGCAAAACTAAACACAAACTCGCAGGCAAAATATAAGCAATCCAATTCTTCCTTCTTCCTTCTTCCTTCTTCCTTCTTCCTTCAATAAAAGCTTCGGCGATTAAGCCATTTACTGCTACAATAGCGGCTGTTACTGCGCTGGGCCCGGAGAGTTGACCGAGGTGCAATATTGCTAAATTGTGGGGGCTTTGCGTGTAAGATAGTGATGTCCACCACAGCGATCCTGTACTCCAAATACTTTCTAAGGCACACCACAAAGCTGTGCCAATTAAAACGCGAGTTAATGCTGAAAATTGAGCTTTACCCCCCCCAGCCCCCCCTTGTAAAGGGGGGGAGTTAAGAATAATAAGATCGGAGCTACCCCCCCCAGCCCCCCCTTCTAAAGGGGGGGAGTTAAGAAGAACAATAGGATTTTTGCCTGGTAAAGTGAGGGAGTTGAGAATTACAAATAGCCACGCCCAAACGGTGACTAAGGCGGCTCCCCAGAGGGTGATGAAGGCCCAGCAAAAAAGTGCGATCGCCAAACTCGGCCACCAAGGAACTCCCAACCAAGTCATCGGGTGAATTCCCATAATCCAAGATAAAGCTAATCCGTGATAGCCAATTCCCCAGAGTGAAGGAAGAAGGAAGTTCGGCAACGGATTCTGTAACGGATGTAACGGATGGATGTTGAGGAAAGAAGGAAGAAAGAGAAATTTTTGTTTTTGTTGTTCTATTTTTGGCTTTTGATAAGTGACAACCAAAACCCACAGGGGAGCTAATGCTACCCAAGCCAATAGCCAAGCATTTACTGGTGCGGTTGTCAATGCCATCAAAATGCCGCTGAAAAGTGCGATCGCCCAGGCTAATGTTTTTGATTTATGAACCACGAGTTTTTCAAATTTGTGCCTGTTAAATATCGCCACTTTGATGATTGCCAAAAATAATAATTCTTAATCAATATATCAGATCGATCGCGAAGTTCGGCAAAGCGCAGTGTATGGGATTTAACGGATCTAACGAATTTAACAGAAGGAAATCTCTCAAATTCTAGTTGCCAAAACAAAAAGCGCCCCTATTACTAGGAGCGCTTTTTGTTAATCAAAAGCTAAATTTAGCCGTTGATGGAAGGAGCAACCATTGCTACGGGAGTTGTTTCACCAGCAGCCAAGTCGAGAGGGAAGTTGTGAGCGTTGCGCTCGTGCATTACTTCCATACCCAGGTTAGCGCGGTTTATCACATCAGCCCAAGTGTTGATGACGCGACCTTGCGAGTCGATAATCGATTGGTTGAAGTTGAAACCGTTCAAGTTGAAGGCCATCGTGGAAATACCCAAAGCGGTAAACCAGATACCGACAACTGGCCATGCACCTAACAAGAAGTGCAAAGAACGGCTGTTGTTAAAGCTCGCGTATTGGAAGATTAACCGACCGAAGTAGCCGTGGGCTGCCACGATGTTGTAGGTTTCTTCTTCTTGACCGAATTTGTAACCGTAGTTCAAAGATTCAGTTTCGGTTGTTTCGCGAACCAAAGAAGATGTTACCAATGAACCGTGCATGGCGGAGAACAGAGCACCGCCGAAGACACCAGCTACTCCCAACATATGGAAGGGGTGCATCAGGATGTTGTGCTCAGCTTGGAACACGATCATGAAGTTGAATGTGCCGGAGATACCCAAGGGCATACCGTCAGAAAAGCTGCCTTGTCCGATCGGGTAAATCAAGAATACTGCGGTGGCTGCTGCAACTGGTGCAGAGTAAGCGACGCAGATCCAAGGACGCATACCTAAGCGGTAGGACAGTTCCCATTCACGACCCATGTAGCAGAAAATGCCAATCAGGAAGTGAAATACTACCAATTGGTAGGGGCCGCCGTTGTACAACCACTCATCCAGAGAAGCTGCTTCCCAGATGGGATAGAAGTGAAGCCCGATCGCATTCGATGAAGGAACAACAGCACCAGTAATGATGTTGTTGCCGTACATCAAGGAACCAGCAACTGGTTCGCGGATGCCGTCGATGTCTACTGGAGGAGCAGCGATGAAGGCGATGATGTAGCAGATGGTGGCGCTGAGCAAGGTAGGAATCATCAAGACGCCGAACCAACCGATGTAAATCCGGTTTTCCGTGCTAGTTACCCACTCGCAGAACCGTTCCCAAACGTTGCCGCTTTCGCGACGCTGTACGGTTGTTGTCATTTGGTTTATGATGGCTTAATTGAATTTTCAAGGTTCGTTGTGGGGATGCCCCACGCTTATATTAGTAACACCATTCACTAAAGTTTGCCAAGGGATTACTGGTGACCATTTAAAAATTTTACAAACATTTACAAAAATTGGATTCTTGGTAAATATTTATAGTTTTTTACAAATTAATATTACCCACCTAACAGGTTAAATATAGCGACCTGAAGAACTGAATCTATTGGCAGTAGATGGGTTCACCAGTTTGAGCAAATTATTTTTGTTCAGGTCGATTCTCTTTCTATCTAAATATCTGTTAATTAGGTCTTGAAGAGATAATTTTTAATATTTATTAACATATAACTGGTGGCTCTTGCGAGGAGAAATTTTTATCGGGAGAATACTGAAAAGCTGGTTTTTAGTGCGATCGGGCTGCATTTTCAATAATCTCCAATCAACGGGGTGTATTGACGAAAAAAGAAACCCGGTTTCTGAAGCGCTTGGCAATAGAAATCAACTGGGTTTCTGAGGATGAGTCCGCAAGTTCGGCGTAAAAATTAGGCTTTAGCCTGGGGGCCAGTTCATCTGCCGACCGCCGAGAATGTGAAGGTGCATGTGGTCTACAGTTTGGCCGCCGTCGCTCCCGCTATTAATGACGACGCGATAGCCGTTGCTAAGTCCGAGTTGTTGTGCTACCCGCTTGACAGTCAGCAGCAGGTGTCCCATGAGAGCATGATCTTCCGACTCGGCATCGGCTAATTTGGCAATAGGCTGTTTGGGAATGACGAGAATGTGGACGGGTGCTTGCGGATGGATATCTCGGAACGCGAGGGCCAAGTCGTCTTCATAAACGATGTCTGCGGGAATCTCTTTGCGGATGATTTTGCTGAAAAGCGTTTCTTGAGTTGTCATGGGTGTTAATGAACGAAGGAAGAAGGAAGAAGGAAGAAGGAAGAAGGCGGAAGTGGGAAGGCGGAAGTGGGAAGACGGAAGACTCAAGGGGGAAGCGGATGAGGGAAGAGGGAAGACTCAGCAGGAGAGAGGGAAGAGGAGAAAAAGAAGAGGCAAGGAAAAGTTTTTCTTGCCTCTCCCGATATTCATTAGTCATTGTTAATCATAATAGATGATGAATCAAGGACAGGCAAATTAAGGATAAAGAAAAATGCTTGCTAGGGTTTGGAGTGCATCGATCGTTGGAATTGACGCGGTAAAGGTGGGTGTTGAGGCTGATGTGTCAGGGGGGCTACCGAAAATTGTGGTTGTGGGATTGCCAGATTCTGCGGTGCAAGAAGCTAAAGAAAGGGTTAAGGCTACGCTAAAAAATTCGGGATATGCTTTTCCGATGCGGAGTATTGTGATTAATTTGACTCCGGCGGATTTGCGCAAGGAAGGGCCGAGTTTTGATTTGCCGATCGCCATTGGCATTTTAGCAGCATCGGAACAAGTCAGCGCTGAACTTTTGGGAGATTATTTGTTTTTAGGGGAACTTTCTTTAGATGGGAGTTTGCGGCCTGTGGCTGGGGTTTTGCCGATCGCCGCGGCTGCTCAAAAAATGGGTATTTCAGGATTAGTTGTACCTGCTGGTAACGCGCAAGAAGCGGCTTTGGTACACGGAATATCTGTTTATGGTTTTGAGAATATTTTTGCAGTTACTGATTTTTTGAACAATCCTGAAGTTTATTCGCCTGTAGAAGTAAACGGTCGAGAAGAGTTAGCCAAAACGCGGTTTTCTGGCCTAGATTTAAAGGATGTAAAGGGGCAAATTCACGCGCGGCGGGCTTTGGAAATTGCGGCGGCGGGGGGACACAATTTAATTTTTGTGGGGCCGCCAGGGAGCGGTAAGACTATGTTGGCGAGGCGTTTGCCTGGTATTTTGCCACCGCTGACTTTTGATGAAGCTTTGGATGTGACTCAAATTCATTCCGTGGCTGGGTTGTTGAAGGATAAGGGAAGCTTGGTGGGCGATCGACCTTTTCGCAGTCCTCACCATTCAGCATCTGGCCCTTCTTTGGTAGGTGGCGGCAGTTTTCCGCGTCCGGGCGAAATTTCTTTAGCACATCGCGGCATTCTTTTTCTGGATGAATTAACTGAGTTTAAAAGAGATGTTTTGGAGTTTTTGCGGCAACCGCTGGAAGATGGTTATGTGACGATTTCTCGCACTAGACAATCGGTGATGTTTCCGGCGCAATTCACTTTAGTTGCGAGTACGAATCCTTGCGCTTGCGGTTATTACGGCGATTCGATCCAACAGTGTACTTGTTCGCCGCAAAAGAGGGAGCAATATTGGGCTAAACTTTCGGGGCCTTTGATGGATCGGATCGATTTACAAGTGGCGGTTAATCGTTTGAAACCCGAGGAAATTACGCGACAGCCGACGGGGGAAGAGTCGGAACCGGTGCGGGTGAGGGTGCAGCGGGCGCGAGAACTCGCAACTCGCCGTTTTCAGTCGGAATCTAGTTTGCGCTGTAATGCGGAGATGCAAAGCAGTCACATTAACAGATGGTGTCAGTTGGATGATGCTTCTCGGAATTTATTGGAGATGGCGATTCGGAAGTTGGGGCTTTCAGCGAGGGCTAGCGATCGCATTTTGAAGGTTGCTAGAACTATTGCTGATTTGTCGGGGGATGAAAGCTTGAAAACGAATCATGTGGGGGAGGCGGTGCAGTATCGGACGATCGATCGAATGCAGTAAACAGCGGCTCAAAAGACACAATCCCCCGATCCCCGACTTCTTAAAAAAGTTGGGGATCTAACAGTTGATTCGGCGATTTAAATTGCTTCTAAACATACGAAGTCGCAGCAGAGGGGGACGAAGGGATTAAGGGGGTATTGAAGCTCGATTGATGTTGTCCAAGTATTTAATTGAGCAACTGAAACGCCCCAATATTCCCATGTTTATTGTCTGATTTTTTGGTGCATGGTGTCAGGATAACTTGTGACAGTTGTGTAAGTTCTGTTAGTGTTAGATTGGGGATGCGACAGCAAACCAAGGCAGCAGTTAAAGTGGCGATCGAGGAAGCTTTAGGCCAACTGCCCGAACGCTAATCAACTCAAGTGTATCAGCGCAAATATCAAGAGGTTTATCAGCAAGTCTAGGAATCTTATTCTGAGGCCGGACGCAGTATTTATACCACCGCAGTTTGATGCTGGTGTCAAGGACACCCACCCACAGCTTTTGTCAAAAATCCCTCATAATTTCATCAAAAATTCATCAAGTTTTTACCCACTTTTTATCATTTTTACTGTAATTTATGATACCGATCGCCCAAGTTGCCCGAATCTCCACAACGGCCGAATTTTTAATATTTAATTTCCCGCTCTCGCTTTCCCTCGCTCTCCCTCGCTCTTCCTCCCTCTTTCTCTTTCCTTCGCCCCCTCTCCCTGTTTCACCATAAAATTTGAAATTTTTGAGTGACGAATTATGGCACGATCGCAGCGCGTTTTGATACCATTCAATCAAGCGCAAGACAATCAGGGAATGCACTGGAGGTGTGTAAATGGAGCTTTTGGCAGAACAAAAACGGTGCTTGGATTGCTTGGTAAGCTCGATCGAGCAATTGGGAGGCAGAGTAGACATTCCAAAGCTGGAGCAGATAGCTGAGCTAATTATTCAAACGATGAGAGGGCCTTGGCGCTACTTTCACACGTCGGAACACATTTTTGAGGTCGGGGGGTCAGTCGATCCGATCGAGGTGCTGGCTGCGCTGTTTCACGACCTCGTGTACGTGCAAGTCGATCAGGGCGTTAGTTTCAATATTAGCAGTGCCCTTTGTCCTTTTGTCAAAGAGGTGCGATCGCAGTTAGTTATTAGAGATGAAACCGAACTGCCCGACGATGCCATGTATCAGCTAGTGGCCTCAGTATTTGGGTTTATTCCCGGCAAGACTCTCTCTCCGTTTGGCGGCCAAAACGAATTTTTGAGTGCCGTTATTGCTGCCAAATCTTTGGAGCCTTTTTTGCCAGCTAGTACGATCGCTGAGATAACAGCTTGCATCGAAGCTACTATTCCTTTTCGTCCGGTTGCGCCCAGCGGTTTGAGCGCGATCGAACTTTTGCACGAGCGTTTGGTAAGTATAAATGGCGATTTTAACTTGGGATGGAACCCTGCAGAAATTGTAGAACTTGTCAAGCGTGCTGTCAGGTTAGCAAATAGAGATGTCGAGAATTTTGCCTCTCGAAATTCCTCTAATTTCTTAGACAATACCTGGAATTTGATGCCAGAAACCAACCACGAATTGACAAATGTTAATTCCTATACTGTTGCCGGATATCGCAGGTCTCTGCAAAAAATGGAAGGATTTTTGAACTTCCTCAAACCCGAACTGGTTTTCCAGCAGTTTATGCAAGAGCCCGACGATGAAACCTACGCTAACCTGGTTGCCCGAACTCGCAAAAATATCGAAGTTGCTAAACTTTATCTGGGGGTAAAGCTAATTACTATCGCCATTTTAGAAGCTCTTTCCTACCGTTTGGGCCGCGATATTCCGCTTTCAACTATGATGGGAGAATTGCGTACACCAGGATTTAAAACCTCGGTTTTGGAGGATTACTTGCCCAACAGACAGAGCGCCTACCCCTTAGACAGTCAGTTGCAAAGAGAAGTGTTAGACCTGCTAGAAATAGGACGCAATCAAGAATCGCGCTATGATATTAAAAACTCCCCCGTTTCTACGTTTATTATCAAATCTATCGGCTTTGCTGAAACAGAAAACTTTTTGAAGAAAGCTCAAGAGTTTTTTGCAGATCCTACTTCCTCGGAAGAGTTTCTCTCTTACTGCGCTCCTGATGTCATCGAGACCATCTCCTCCGGCGTGATGAAACTCTTTGATAGCAGAAAGACGGCTTTAGGGAAAGTTAAATTAGTTCACCAAACAGTTTCTTAGGATAGGTTGGCATAATCTTAAAACGTTTTCCATCGCATAAACCAGGTTTCTTGATCTCAGCCACAATGTCCGGTTAGTCTGAGATGTTGCACCATTCTCAATAACGGGATATGGGGCCCGTTCCACAAAGAATGAGTTTTCTTGTGGGGAGTAGGGGTTGGGTAGGAGAACCCGCAAAAAAAAAGATTATTAAGAATGGTGCAATATCTCAGTTTAAACCCTAAAAAAGTCCTCTTTAACTGAGATATTGCACTATTCTGAATTAGCCTTTTATGAACAGGCTTTCCCCCCTGTTCGACAAGAAAATCTACTCTTTGTGGAACAGGCCGGAAAGCCTGTTCTTGAGAATGGTGCCAGATATCAGCTTTAAAGGACTTTAGCTATGAGTCAGGGGTTTGAACCCCTGGCGGACTAATTCGCCATCAAATTTTTATTGCGGTGAACCAGCCGTACCCTCTGCGCCGGAGTTGCTATCAGGTACCGCCGTATCTCTAGGATTAGAATCGCTCTGGCTTTCGGTATTAGTTTCGCCGCCGGTACCTGCTCCAGAAGCACCATCATCTTGAGTTGGAGATGGAGTAGCTGAACTCTCAGGTGCTGGAGTTGGTGGAGTGGAATCTGGCTCCGTCTGCGAATTCGGAACCGTAGTATTGGTATTATTTGACGGCGAAGATGGAGACGGCGCTGCTTGTTGAGCGGGTGCATCTTGCTGCTGTGAATTTGGAATTGTAATATTGATATTGGGAGCCGGACTTGGTTGAGAAGTCGGAGTTGCGTTTTGAGCTGGACTTGGTTGAGGAGCAGGCGTAGCCTTTTGAACTGGAGATGGTTGAACCGGAACAACCCTTTCAATGATCGTTTTTTCTCTCTCTATAGTCCGAGTCGGAGCTGGTGTTGCTGAAGGCTGATTCGCTTTCGGTACAACAATCACAGGAGCAGCGGTAGGAGTAGGAGCCTCCTCACCCCGATTGAAGTAATATACACTGCCGAGAACTAAGCCTACCAAAGAAGCAAGAAGAATTCCTAACAGTAACCCGCGACCAGCATTCTCGTTATCGCGGACTTCTTGGACTCCAAGTTGGCGGTGGTTTTCCGCCATTTCACCCTGTACATAACCTTGATGATGAGCTGCTTCTTTAGAAGCCTTCGCAGTTGTACTCGGAACATTTGTAGTGGTTCGCGTTGTACTGACGTGACCGTTAGTTGCATCGGTGTGAACTTCTTCATGAATTTCACGGCTCGAACTATTTTCTTCGTTAGGTTTCATAATTATCTTCGCCACAACTATTCAAAAAATATTTGTCTGTAGGAGATGCTCTGGTTGGAAAACTTGAGCTAAGCTGTTGAGCATTTAAATCACTTATTTTGATTTACTGTCAAGATTCAGGTGTAAGCGTTGGGTGTTGGGTTCATGAGTTTAAATGCTTAACAGCTTTTAGCTTAGGGAGTTTAGAGAACTTTTGGTTTTTCCTTCATATGTATCCAATGTAACTCGTTAAGGTATTAACCAGGCTCTACCCTTAGAGTGATTCCCAAGTCCCCAAAGGCATAGAATTAGCCATACTTCAACAAAGAATATCGGCTAAATGAGTTATTTATAATGCTTACTGTGCAAGCAGATAGCAATCATTGCAGGAGTCGTAAAAAAAATTACGACTCCTGCAATGATTGCTATATTTATAAAGCCAGTTTGTGCTTGAAATGTGTTTAAGTCCGGTTAGATAACCACAATTAAGTTTTTAGTAATAAAGACAAGTTTTTTCTCATCTATCAAGAGAGGATAGTCGTACTCACTACCAAGAAGCTTGATTACGGGAAATTAACCGGACAGGAGCCTTACTAACAACTGAATTTTTTTTATTCTGTTCTTTCAATGATGATGGTCATGTGAGCGACTAATGCACCTATCGCTCCCACTGCTGCAATGACTGGAAATAAGGCGGCACCAATCACTCCACCGACTACTCCCACTGTCAGAGGAACTTCTACCAAGATCCGCCCCTCTTCATTTTTGATAATTATGCGTCGGATATTTCCTTCGTGAATCAGTTCTTTAACTTTAGCAACCAAATCGTCGCCGTTAATTTTCACCTCCTCGACGCTAACTTTTTGCTGAGTATAAGCAGGGGTTTCTAAAGGAGTCGTTTCAAAATTAACCTCAGTAACTTTTTGGGCAGAAACTTTTTCAGATACAGGTATTGATTCGAGTTCTCTTGTCCCGACAGGTTCTTGTTCGCGATCTGTAGGTGTGTCCATTTTTTGTTCTCCTTTTAGGTAAAAGTATTTTTGTATAGAATTATATTTAAATATAACACGCAACTTTTTTTGAATCAATCATTCTTTTGGGTGATCTTGGTGCTGCTGTCGTGATTTTATGAAGGTATGATGATGAAAATTCTCTCACTCTCTCGCTTCTGGGCTTATCCCATCTGTCCCTCTCTCCTTGTGCAGTTTAGTTAACTGTCTGCTTCTGGTCCTCGCGTCGCCCCACCCTTGAAAAACCTCCAATTCAGATAGCCAAAGGATGAGAGCGACTTTCACACTCTCACAGACTCAGACTCAACAGGTGTACCGGTTGAAATAGTGACATTGTACTGAAAGTACGATCGTCCCGCCGTGTATACAATTACCACCTCTCGTTCGGGAAACCGCACATGGAAACCGTCGTTTACTTTCCTCATATGTCATTTCAATTTAGCTCAGTGCGATCGCCCAACCAAACCCCACCCCCGGAGGTTCCTCAAATCAACATCTTAGAGTTTCTAATGAGAATTGCCTAAAATCAAGGGGGAGGAGAAGTAATAATGATCGAAAGATTATCGCAACCAAACCAACTTCCTCAAAGTGAAGTGGAGGTTGGAGAAAAGTCGGGTAAGATACAATTATTTCCTTCTGCTTCCTCTTGATTCTCCGTCTCGGATTTTCCAGCGAGAGAATTTAAATATCAAGTTGGCAGCCAGACGGTACTTTTCTGCAAATTTTTAAGGAACATCAAGCGGATGTGTGGAGCATGAGTTTTAGTTGCGATCGCACAACTTAAGCATCTGCCGGGAAAAATTTCGTCGGTGAAGCTTTGGAGCATCGATGCGGCTAAACTATAAGCTGCCCAACTTGACAAATTGCTCGCCATCGGCTGTCCCTGGCTCGGAGACAACCTACAATACAATCCCCAGGTTGAGTGCGATCGGCAATTTGTGCAAAAAACTGACAATTGAGATTTATTAGCAATTGCCGGAAACCTGTTTTGCCTGAATTTTAAAATCGCGCGATCGGCAGCCGATTTGTCGCTATTCTTGTCTTATTGTAATATAATTTTACGCAAGGGGTAATACGAAATGTACTGCCACAGGTCGCAGATGTTTATCCATCTGAACCAAATTAATGTCATCAAACATTAAAAATAGTTATGACTGTTATATTCGGATTAGTAAAATCTTGGATATATAAAATTTACTACATAGTCAGGTTTCAAAGGGGTGTCTGCTGTTAAATCAATCTAACCTGCAATATCGTTTCGGGGGACACCAGCACGATTTAAGGAAAAAAAATCCTGCTGAATTAACTGGATTCGAGGGAGCAGAGAGAAGTTGATGACTAAGCTATAAAAAGAGTTGAAAAAACCTTCTAAATAGTAGGCAAGACTCCAGCAGCCAACCGCAACTGCCAATTACCAAAGGAGGGAGCAGTGTATGAAACTGACGGGTTGAGTCCCCTAAAATCGCCGCTTGGTTTGCGATCGACTCTACAGGAATTAACCCTGTACGACTTTCTCTTAGAATCTGAGTGTCCGGGGGCCGAAGTTGCTAAAATTTTTCAAGCAAACCCTTTAGTTCCCGGCATCATCATCACTCAGCAAGGAAAGTTTATCGGGATGATTTCGCGGCGGCGTTATTTTGAACACATGAGCCGCCCCTACAGCTTGGAGTTATTTTCTCAACAGCCTTTGTTCATACTCTACCGCTTTACTAAAACTGATATGTTGGTTCTCGATCGCGAAACCTCAATTATGACGGCAGTGCGGCAGTCTTTGGAGCGATCGCCCGAACTAATCCACGAACCAATTGTAGTACAAGTAGAACCGGAAACTTACAAACTTTTAGACGTACACCAACTGCTGCTTTCTCAGTTGCAAATTCACGAGTTATCAACCGTAGCGATGCGCGAGTCGCAAGCGCAATTGAGACATCAAGCCCAACAGCTCGAACTTGCCTTGCTGGAACTTCAGCGCACTCAAACTCAACTAATTCAAACAGAAAAAATGTCTTCTTTGGGGCAGTTAGTAGCAGGAGTAGCTCACGAAATCAACAATCCGATCGGCTTTATTTATAGCAATTTGCACCACGCTAAAGAGTACACGCAATGTTTAATGCGGATGCTCGACATCTACCGACAGCACTGTCCCGAACCCATCGCAGCAATTGAAGCGGAAGCAGAAAAAATCGAACTCGATTATTTGCTAGAAGACTTGCCTAAAGTCTTAAATTCTATGCAGCAAGGTGCAGAAAGAGTGCGCGACATCGTTTTGTCGCTGCGGAATTTTTGCAGATTAGACGAAGCTGAAATGAAGCAGGTCAACATTCACGACGGTATCAACAACACGATTATGCTTTTGCAAAGCCAGCTTAAAGGGAAACCGGGGCAGGAGGCGATCGAAATTCACAAAGAATACAGCGACTTGCCGCTGGTGCAGTGCTATCCCGGACAGCTCAATCAGGTATTTATGAATATTTTACTTAATGCAATTTACGCTCTGGTTGAGTCTAATAAACATGAAAAGGTTGATAAAAAAAACGCGAAAAAGTCGCAATCCGGCGAAGAAAAGCAGTCTTGTACAAAGACTCAATTATCACTTTCTCAGTCTACCCGCCTCGTTCCTACGATTCGGATTCGCACCGAGTTAATTGAGAAAAAAAAGGTACTAATTAAAATTTCTGACAACGGCCCTGGGATGACAGAAGATGTTCGGAAGCGGTTGTTTGACCCTTTCTTTACTACTAAGCCGGTCGGCCAAGGAACGGGTTTGGGACTGTCGATTAGCTATGAAATTGTTGTCAACCAACACCGTGGCGCATTGAAGTGCTTTTCGGAACCAGGAAAAGGAGCAGAATTTGCGATCGAAATTCCGCTTCAACAGTCTTCCCTAGCACAGATTTTGCCTCGCTTTGCGTGATATAGCAGAAGGAAGTTCGGCAACGGATTCGCTCGACGGATGTAACGGATTTAACTGAGATATTGTACGATTCTCCAGAACAGGCTTTCCGGCCTGTTCCACAAGAAAATTCACTCTTTGTGGAACAGGCCGGAAAGCCTGTTCATAAAAAGCTTATTGAGAAGGGTGCAAGATTTCAGATGTAACGGATGTAACGGATGTCAGGAAGAAGGAAGAAGCAATAAAAGTTAGGGACTCGGCCGTTGAAACCGCTTAAGAGTCAAACTTTCGTCCCTTTTGCTTGAGACTAAAGAATAAAGCCAGTCAGCTACCGCGAATTTTTGCAAACCCACTTCCACAAAGGATGACTCGGCCCCTGTTGGCGAATGCGGCGAACTTGTTGTTCCAAACCCTGTTTTTCCCGCAGGGGCAATCCTCGCACCATATTGCGACTTTGCCAAGTTAGCACTCCTAAAGTCATCCCCAAGCACAAACCCAAACCGAGAGTGGGCCAGCGATGAAAAGATAAACCGTAGCGCACCGCCGCCCAAGTGAAGTGTTCTAACCACAAAGCGATTTCGCGGCGCAAACCCCAAATGCTCAAAGAACCGACGCTAATCCACAGCAATATCACTGTTAACCAGCGGCCGTAAACTGTTAGTTTGTGAAGCCTTTGGACTTCGATTTGAAAAGTTTGGTCAGTAGTCATTTGTTATTTGTTATTTGTTATATTATGTCCGGTCGATTACCCCTAATACGGTAGGGGCGGGTTCACGAAAAATATCTGCCAATAATTGACAATCTCAAAAACCCGCCCTTTTAATCGCTCGATCGGACATGATATTATTTGTCATTTGTCATTTGTCATTTGTTATTGATTATTTATTAGTCAGTCAACAGTTAACCGTCAACAGTTAACCGTCAACAGTTAACCGTTCACAGTTAACCGTTCACAGTCAATTAAACTTCCTCTGACTGGTTGATTCCTTCTGCTGGGACGGGGATAGAGTGGGCCGTCCGAGTGCGCCACCAAGCTAGCAGCGTACTGGCAATGAAAATACTCGAATACGCACCCGCAATAAAGCCGACAATCAAAGCTAAAGCAAAGTATTTGAGGGTTTCGCCGCCAAACAAAAAGATTGAAAACAATGTCAGCAGCGTGGTAAATGTTGTGTTAATTGACCTTCCCAGTGTCTGCATGACAGCATCATCGACAATTTGATCGATCGACTGTCCCGGATTTAGCTTGATTACTTCTCGCACGCGATCGTAAATTACCACAGTATCGTTAACAGAAAAACCGATAATTGTCAAGAGCGCGACCACAAATAAACTGTCAACTTCCACTCCTTGAACTAAACCCAAAAATGAGAAAACACCCAGAGTAACCAACACGTCGTGGAAGAGAGCAACGAAAGCAAAAAAGGCATAATCCAACTGAAACCGAAATGTTAGATAAACCGTAATTCCAGCAAAGGAAAGAAATAAAGCCAACAATCCCGAAGTAAATAATTGTTTACCGAGGGTAGGCCCAACCGTATCAATTTGAGTAGATTGAGGAGCAAAAGCCCCTATTTTTTCGCTCAAAGCTGTTTGCAAATTAGTCCGCTGTTCGACATCCAAAGTTTTTGTTCGCAGCGATAAACCTCGCTGTTCTTTGCCGATAACTTGAATGCTACTGCCCGCTAAACCTTGGGTGTCCAGGACTTGGCGGACAGCAGCAAGATCGATGGGTTTACAATTTCCCGGTTTCGTGCAGTCGAGTTCAAATTGCAGCCGAGTGCCACCGATAAAGTCCAAACTGGGGCGCAGTGGTGCGCGGATGTCGGGACGAGTCCAAGAAATCGCCATCGACACTATACCTGCGAGGATTATAGCGGCGGAAATACTCCACCAGAGCGATCGATATTTGATTACACTAAATTTCATAATTTGAAGGAAGAGGGAAGTTCGGCAACGGATTGTGTAAGCTGTTACGCATCTAAATTGTATTTTTGGGCGGGCGGGACGCCCACCCCACAAGAATTTGCTCGAATTTGATTGTCAAATTTAGATGCGCCTCAGCTTAACGAATGTAACGGATGTAAGAAGGAAGGAAGAAGTTAACAGTCAACAGTCAACAGTCAACAGTCAACAGTCAACAGTTAACTATTAGCAGTTTTCGACAAATCGGGACAGAACCACTGAGGTTTCCGCAATGCTGGAAAGCTCAATACTACGAACAGCAGAGTGCGGCTGCAAGTAATAGCAGTAAACATACTCACTACTACGCCCAATGCTAGAGTTACAGCAAACCCTTTAACTAAACCAGCACCCAACCAGAACAAAGCAGCACAAGCAATAACTGTTGTGACGTTACCGTCTAAAATGCTGGAAAAAGCGCGGTAAAAACCCGATTCAACCGATCGATAAAGCGATTTCCCCGCCCGCAACTCTTCCCGCGTGCGCTCAAAAATCAGCACGTTAGCATCCACTGCCATCCCGATGCTGAGCACAAAACCAGCAATTCCCGGCAGCGTTAATGTCACTCCCAAAAGCACGAAAGCTGCCCAAGTTAATAGAGCATAAATTAACAGCGCAATATTAGCAATTACGCCAGGGAGTCGATAGTAGGCAACCATGAAAATCAAGACTAAAACTAAGCCGCCGATACCTGCGTTAATACTGCTTTGAATGCTGTCTTTACCCAAGCTAGCGCCGATCGTGCGGTTTTCTACAATTTCGACAGGCACCGGCAAAGCGCCGCCCCGCAATTGCACTGCCAAATCGTTGGCTTCTTGCGTTGTAAAGTTGCCTTGAATTACGGCACTTCCACCAGTAATTCCTGCCTGGGCAAATTCAACGCCGACGACTGGAGAACTGATCATTCTTTCGTCTAGGAAAATACCGATGCTGCGTCCGGTACCTGCTAAATTTTTAGTTAGTTGGGCAAAGAGTTCGCCTCCTTTGGTATCGAAAACAAGAGCAACATTCCAGTTGTTCCCAGCCGCCAAGGGTTGAGGTTGAGCGTCTTTGAGGTTTTCGCCACCGAGGCCGGTGCTTTTGAAGAGTTTGGCTATCGCCTCATTGCTTCTTTTCAAAGCAGCCTGATTTTCTTTAATTGCTGCCTCATTAGGGCTGGTTTTCAATTCTGCTTGTTTGACCAGCAATTCCTGCTGCAACTGCCTTTCAATGGCTAATTGTGCTTCTGTTCCAGGCAGTTGTTCCAGAAATTCTAGCTTTGCCGTGCCTCCCAAAACTCGTTCTGCTTGCTGCGGGTCATTTACTCCGGGCAACTGCACGAGAATTTGGTCTTCTCCTACTGTTTGGACTAATGCTTCGGAAACTCCCAAACCGTTAACCCGGTTTTCGACAATCCGCCGCACAGCTTCTAACATTCCCTGGTCTATTTTGGGAATTGTGGGGGTAGTTTTTACCTGAATTGTGAGTTGCGATCCTCCTTGCAAGTCTAATCCCAGCCGCGTCGGAATTGTTACTATTACAGTAATAGCGGCGATGATTAAAACAAAAATTAGGGCTAATATTGAACGTTGTTTTTGCATATTTAATTATTAGTCATTAGTCATTAGTCATTAGTCATTAGTCATTAGTCATTAGTCATTAGTCATTAGTCATTGGTCATTAGTTAGTAGTTAGATGGAAGAAATAATCAATCTGTGCATCCGTGTTTTAGCATCAATGTCCTGCTGGCAGATATCGTTAGTTTTAGCGAACAACCAAAGAGTGATAACTAATGACTAATGGCTAATGACTGATGACTATTTATACTCGCAAAGCTACCATTTTTTGGACGGCTTCGACAATTTGAGTGGGCTGGACAATGGTCAGTCTTTCCAAATTGCCGTTGTAAGGTGTGGGAATATCTTGTGAAGACAGGCGCAAAACCGGTGCGTCGAGTTCGTCAAAAAATCGATCGCTAATCGAAGCAATGAGTTCGGCACCAATGCCTCCTGTTTTCATGCACTCCTCTACAATGATTACTTTGTGAGTTTTGCGAATGGATTCGCCAATTGTCTCCATGTCCAGGGGTTTGAGAGAAATTAGGTCGATTACTTCTGGATCGTAACCTTCTTTTACCAGGGCGGGCACGGCTTGCATGACGTGGTGCCGCATCCGGGAATAAGTCACGATTGTGACATCTTTGCCCGATCGCACAATTTCTGCTTTGTCCAGCGGCACTAAATATTCTGTTTCTGGCAAATTTTCTTTGAGGTTGTAAAGAAGAACGTGCTCGAAAAACAGAACGGGGTTATCGTCGCGGATGGCTGATTTTAAGAGTCCTTTGGCGTTGTAGGGAGTCGAACAGGCGACTATTTTCAAACCCGGTACAGCTTGGAAATATGCTTCTAACCGCTGGGAGTGTTCCGCGCCGAGTTGCCGGCCCACGCCGCCAGGCCCACGAATTACCATCGGCATTTTGAAGTTGCCGCCGGATGTGTAGCGCAGCATTCCGGCATTATTGGAAATTTGGTTGAAGGCCAGCAGCAAAAAGCCCATGTTCATGCCTTCGATGACCGGCCGGAGTCCCGTCATTGCTGCGCCTACTGCTAGGCCTGTAAAGCTATTTTCGGCGATCGGGGTGTCGAGCACTCTAAGTTCGCCGTATTTGTTGTAGAGGTCTTTGGTGACTTTGTAGGAACCGCCGTATTGACCTACGTCTTCGCCGAGTACGAATACGGCGGAGTCGCGGGCCATTTCTTCGTCTAACGCCTCGCGGAGGGCGTTGAACAATAAGGTTTCTGCCATAGGAGGTTAAGCAATGATTGCAGGAGGGTCAGACTAGAATATTAACCTTTTGGGGGTGTCGATCTAGGAGTCGATCGCAAATTTGACAGTTAAAACCTGAGACTTGGCCAATCTTTATCATAACATTTGTATTATGTCAACGAATATTTAAGTTAAAATAATACTAACTTGCCTGCCCACAGCAGAGGAATATTATGCTCCAGACAAAAACTCAACTCACTCTGGAAGAGTTTCTCTCTCTTCCCGAAGGAGAAGGCGATATTACCTACGAACTTATTGACGAGCAAGCAGTACCGAAAATGTCACCTAAAAAATTTCATTCTCGCCTCACCAGAAGCCTAATAAAACTCCTAGAACAGTGGGGTGAGGAACGGGGAGAAATTGGTGTAGAATGGGCGGTAAAATTAACCCGCCACGGGCGAGACTGGGTGCCAGTACCCGATCTTTTATATGTTTCTTACCAACGCTTATCTCCTGACTGGAATCAAGATGAAGCCTGTCCTGTAGTCCCTGAATTAGTCATAGAAATTATTTCCCCAGAACAAACTTTCGGTCAGTTAGCTGCTAAAGCGAGAGATTATTTAGATGCTAAGGTATTGCGGGTTTGGGTAGTAGATAGCAAGGCGAGAAGCATTACAGTTTTTTACCCCGATGCAGCACCGCAGACTTATATGGGAGATACGCTATTAATAGATACACTTTTTGATGGATTAGAATTTACAGCGCAACAGCTATTTCAGATGGCAAAAATACCGCCAAACTTTTAACTAATAGGCTTATTGCATAAATGTTTTATTGTCAGAAAAGCGCAGATTAACGCAGATTAACGCAGATGATTTTAAGAGGGAGGGCGAGTTTTCTTATCTTGTCTAATGACTAATTTCAGCAAAATGTTTTTGCAATAAATCGTGAATAAATCGATAGCGCCGATCGCCCGTTTTTTGCAGTAGCAGGCGATCGGTCGCAGCATCGAGAAAACGCTTGTAATCCCAAGGAATGTAGCCGTTCGACCACAGCACAAGGCGCAATATAAAACTTTCAATCCCCGGAATTCCCGGCAAAAAAGCACTAATTACCGCAGCAACAGCACCCGCAATTATTCCCCAAATCGACCCGGAGACTAGGGTGGCAATTAATCCCAAAATCACCCAAATCAGCCCGCCAAGCAGCTTAACTCCAAACTGATACTTGCGCCGTTCCTCCTCTGTCTGCAGCCAGCTAGACGGTATGCGATCGAGGTAAAATTCTTGAATTCCTTGCTGTTCCATCCTTCTGGCCAACCATCCCAGCCAGTGGCGAATTTGTTCCGGCCGCAGTTCCTTACCTCTGGGATACTGCTTGACTTGCCCGGTCATTTGGTGGCGAATATAGGCAGTTAACAGATATTTGCGCTGTTCTTCTGGAGAAGTTATGCGCTTCCAAGCTTCAATTAAAATATCGTCGTAAGCCAGAGCCATCATGCTCAAAAGCAAGGGAACTTTTGCCAATTTCAACAACTCCGGCTCGTGTTCAATGCTGTACCAAAGTTCGCGGCTTCTGGCTTCTAGCAGATAATTTTGAATTTGAGTTTCTCTTAAAGGTTTCAACAAAACTGCTGCTTGCAGGCGAAATCTAGTTTCGCAGTTTTTGTAAGCTTCAAAACTGCTGCAAGCTACTAAATGTTTGGGTTTAAATTCGCTTTCCACAAACTGATTGATTGCTTGAATGCAGCTATTTTGGCGGTGGGTTTCTACTTCGTCCAAGCCGTCGAGGAGAGGCAGCAATTGTTGTTCGGTCAGCCATTTTTTGCCGACAGCAGGAGAGATGCCGTATTTGAACTGAAGTTGAGCAATTAACCAATCGGCGATCGCCCCAGATTCTGCTTTCCACGATCCGAGTTCAAACAGCACTGGTACTGGCAAACTAGCATCTTTTTGGGCGCGGGAAACTAACACGCGAGCTAATTCTAGCAGCGTCGTAGTTTTGCCTGCACCCGTGGCTCCCAAAATTACCAATTTGCCGCCGGCGCGATCGAACACTTTAGCCATGCTTGCTTTGGGAGGAAGCCGAAAACTCGGACGGTTGCCCGCTTTCACTTCCACATCCCAACAGCGGTTAACACCCGTTGGCGACGAGTCTTGACTGAGGTTAGCCAGTACAGCGGCGTGCAAAGACTGCGCGAGCCCTGCTTGGACTTCCTGCTTCACCTTCTCCAACAATCGATCGCGAGGCGGTTGTAATCTTAGAGGAATCAATTTTGACATTTTATGTACCTCGCGCTGAACGCTTACCTTCGCAAATTGGCGCGCAAATAACCCAGAGCAAGATTACCATCAGTATAGGCGTCCAGTATATATTTACTCAAATTATTGCGACAATTATGGCTCTGAAATTTTATCTAAAAATCCTGACCCTGTGGGCAGCACTAGGTATTTCCACTGTAAATTAACTGGCGATCGCCCCAACTCCCAAACAAAAATTATTAGTACAGATACAGAGAGGGTTTTTTATGTCATTTACGAAGGCTCAAATCATCACAGTAAGCTTAGCAGGAGTGGCAACAGCGGTGGGAGTGGCTGTTGCAACTATACAGTCGGGTGCGATGAAACAATCCGATCTTCCCCTTGCAGAATCCCCGGCATCCACCAGAAACGAGATTGCAGGGCCGACGAACAACCCTGAATCTCGGCAACCAGAACCTCTGCAAGCACAAACCCCGGCTGCAGAATCTCCGAAATCCCCACGCCAACCGGCAAAAACCCCGGCTGTTCAATCCTCGCTAGTTGCAGGAGTCCCTCCACGAAAAGTTGAGCCAGTAGTTGTCACACCCCCAGATTCGGGTTGCAAAATCAGTATGGCTGTAGTCAGCGATCCGAATCCACCGCTAAATGTGCGATCTATCCCGCAAGTAAGGGGCAGCAACGTAGTAGGAAAACTTAAAAATAATACCTTTGTTTCAGTTGCCGAAGAACAAAACGGTTGGCTGCGAATTACCGATCCGCCCGGTTGGATTGCCAAAAACCGCACCGAAAGCAGTTGTTCTAATGTCACCCAGCAGATTAATTTTCTGCCGGGAGGAGATGAGGCGATTGTTAAAGGGCGAATTATCGGCGGCGGCAGCCACTCTTACCGGATTCGCGCCCGAAAAGGTCAAACAATGACTGTTACGAATCGCCAAGAAGTTTTCCCGCAAATTATAACTCCTCGTGGCAAACTTTTAGCTGGAGATCCTTATCAAGGCAATGAAACAGAGTGGACTGGAAAAGTCCCAGTAACAGGCAATTACACATTACAATTAGACTCTAATTTCCGGGGATACGAATACGAATTTTCGGTTAAATTGCGCTAATTTACTTGACATCTGTGGGAACAGGCACTGCCCTGCCCCTACCCGGATCTGCGACTTTTAATCAATAGTATAATTAAGGAATCGTTCCCAGCGAGATATCAAGAATCGCAAATTTCTGCCAATCTTCCGAATCAAAGTGCCACCATTCAGTTGTGATACCGATAAATCCGTGTTTTTTCATCGCATCCTTAAGTAATTGACGATTTTTCCGAGATTCCGCGCTGCCGCCTTGATAATCTCCATGAGCTTTTTCGGTAAAATCATCGTAAGGTGTAGGCATTTCTAATTCTTTGCCAGTGCGATCGACTAAAGTCAAATCAATAGCAGCGCCGCGATTGTGCCGCGAACCTCTAGCAGGATTAGCAACATAGCGCGGATCGGGCCAAGCTTGCCACATTTGCTTAGTCACAGAGAAAGGCCTGTAGCAATCGTAAACTTTCAACCCCAATCCGATTTTTTCCAAATCTGTTTGAACTCGCCCTAACTGTTGAGCAACAGAACTTCTCAAGGCGCATTTCGATATAGGGTAAAGCTTTCGTTTCAAGAAATTGTTAGTAGTGGCGTATCGGATATCGAGGCGAATGTTGGGATTTACGGTGCGGATGTCAACCAGTCGCGCCGAACTGGGAAGTTGACTCATGAAAATACTTTCAGGTACTACTTGGTGTGGTTCTGGTTGGGTAATTTGCACTTGTGGCGGCTCCTGGGCGCGAATCGACGTTGTATAATTCAGTGTGGTTGTAGATAGCAATATTAGAGCGAATACAATTAAATATTTTGTAAATCGGTTTAATTTCATAGCTCTGTTAATTGGATATTTAATAGAGTTTTTACATTTCATATCTTGGGGAATTTTCGCGCTTTTCGTGTTGTCTGCTAGCCCGCCAGACCGACAGGGGTTGAAACCCCTGTCTCATAGCTAAAGTCCTCTGAAGAGGACTGAAATATTTCTCTAAAACTTTTATTTTATGAGTCTTTCAGTCGGTTTTAACCGACTTTAGCTATGAGACGGGGGTTTAAACCCCCGGCGGACTGTGGGACAAGCGCGAGAACGCTCGCTCTCTTTTCTCTCTGAGTCATTTTTAATTGTTAATTGTCCTCAAATTCCCAAGCGCTGATACACTAAATCTAAGTGCCTCAATTGATACTGCGGATCGAAACAATCATCAATTTCTTTGGTCGTCATCTTAGCTGTTACCCGATCGTCCTTAGCAATTAAATTGTAGAAATTGCCGCCCGGTTTGTTCCAAGCTTCGTGAGCACAAGATTGCACAATTTTGTATGCGTCTTCGCGACTCGTGCCTTTTTCTACTAAGGCTAACATCACGCGCTGGCTGAAAATGACTCCGCCGTAAAGGTTCATGTTTCGCTTCATGTTTTCGGGATAGACTAGCAGGTGTTTTACTAAGTCTGTGGTTTCTACTAACATGAAGTGAGTTACTGTAGAACTGTCGGGCAAAATCATCCGTTCTACGGAACTGTGAGAGATGTCTCGTTCGTGCCAAAGTGCAACGTTTTCTAAGGCTGCGACGGCGTTGGCGCGGACGATTCTCGCCATTCCTGTGAGTCTTTCCGATCGAATCGGGTTGCGTTTGTGGGGCATGGCGGATGAGCCTTTTTGCCCTTTGGAAAAGAATTCTTCGACTTCGAGAACGTCGGTGCGTTGCAGGTTGCGGATTTCTACTGCAAAACGCTCGATCGATGCTGCTAACAGTGCTAAGGTTTGGACGTATTCGGCGTGTCGATCGCGCGAAATGACTTGAGTCGATGCGGTATCCGGTTCGAGTCCGAGGTTTTGACAGGCGATCGCTTCAATTCGCGGGTCAATATTAGCATAGGTTCCGACTGCGCCGGAGATTTTGCCGACTGCAATCGACGATCGCAAATGCACCAATCTTTCACGACTGCGAAAGACTTCTGCCAGCCATCCTGCTAGTTTAAAGCCAAAGGTGATGGGTTCGGCGTGAATTCCGTGCGATCGGCCAACCATGACGGTATTGCGATGCTGTTGAGCCTGATAGCGAATAGCTTGACTCAATTCTTCGACACGTTCTAACAAGATATTGACGCTGGCGACTAATTGCAGCGCCAAAGCAGTATCGAGCACATCGGAACTGGTTAAGCCGAGGTGGATGTAGCGTCCGGCATCGCCTACATATTCGTTGACATTTGTCAAGAATGCGATCATATCGTGGCGGACTTCGGCTTCAATTTCGACGACTCGTTTGGGGTCAAAATTAGCCTTAGCTTTGATTTCTTCGACTGCGGCGGCGGGGATGTAGCCGAGTTCGGCTTGAGCTTCGCAGACAGCGATTTCTACTTGCAGCCAGCTTTTGAGTTTGGCAGTTTCAGTCCAGATGTTGCCCATTTCGGGCAAAGTGTAGCGCTCTATCACGGTGGGAGTTGGGGAATGCGATCGTCCTATTGTACCTCTGCGAGGCCTCCGTCTTGAGTCGGGATGGGGAATTTCGGGCGATCGGGCGTCAAGTTTCCGACTCCCCAACCACCGGACAAGACTGCGTGGACTCCTTATTCTAAATTGGAATATTTGTCAAGCTCGACCTTGTACAAAATTTGCTAGAATGAAAGGGTAAACTTTAAAAATCTACTAAGGTCATTCGTTATGAGTAATTATCGCAATAATCTATATGGAAAGACTCGCCTTGAAGTTAAAAATATTAGGTCAGAAGTATACTGCGTGGTTTCCTATACACCCCGAATAATAGCAGGCTTCGTAAAGCCTGATGGAAATTATCCTACACCAGTTGTAACTAACTCTGAGAAATATAACACCCCAGACTACTCAACAGCAGATGAAGCCATTGCTCATGCAAAGGGATGGGTGGATTGTATGGAGCATTATTACTCTTGTAACCAGACTGATCCCGACGGAAATGAAGATTACTACAAAAAGGCTTATAAAAAGGATTCATTAACGCATAAATCTTCTCCTGATTACAAAGATGCTTTTTCCATTAATTCTGCTGAGGCATTGGATCTAGCCTATCAAACAGGCTGGGAAAATAAGTTATCCGAATTAAAAAATATTGATGTAAGGAATTAAGCCGGAAGGGAAGGTATAGACCCCAAATCGGAGCTATACCTTCCCAACCTTTTAAGTATCAGTGGTCATAGCAGAATCCTCAAGATTTGTATCTTTGTCCACTTTGAAACAGTATTTACTATCACTAAACTCGGGGTTCGCTGTATCTCTAGTCCTGAAAGGAATATAAAACCTTTCGGGGCAAGGTTCCAAAGAGATATCGAAGGTAGAGATAACGATATCAAACAAAGATTGCTTTTGGGGTATTCCAAATTGAGCGCAGAACATCACAACTACAGCACCAACAGAGTGAATCGCATGAAGTAATGTTGCTTCATGTAAAGATGCTTCTCGGTCATGTTTGGTTTTGTTGTAGGCATTATACCAATAAAGTGATTGGGTAGCTTGATCTGGATTCCAGGAACTAAAAGGTTGAAAATGAAGAAAATTTGGATACGATCTAAGAGCTAAGCTATAATTAGCTAAGCACATAGGTTCCAAGAGTTTTACATAATCCTTGGTATTCCAGGGTTGTTTACTGTTTTTAATGTATTCGTGCTCTTTTAATACTCCTTTCCAAGAGGCTTCGACTTCCATACAAGCAAGTAGTAATAATTCGCGTATTTTAAGTCCAAACACATGAACATTTTTATGTGTGGGTTCTATGGTCAAAAATAATTCATTCATTTTTTTTATCAATAGTTCAATTACCACAAGAGATTGGGTATAGCTTTCTGGATTAGATATAAGTAATTCTGGCAATAGATAATCTGATGGATGCCACATACGTTTATAAAATTTCCCAGCTTGATTCACTGAAGGGCGAATATCAGTTGCTTTAAACTTATTTTTAATCCAGTCTTCTAGGGTTGTATATTTAGATTTTTGTTCTTCTATAGCTAGAAGGTTAAAGGGAATATCTTTAGATAAAGCATAATAAAAACAGCTATCTTCATATGCAAAAGCATAGGGAGCATTAAAAAATGTAGCGAAATCGGGATAGAAGTGGGGGTTCATGTCCCCAGGGGTAATATTAGGTTTAAAAACCAACAACTTACTCATTATTGCCTCCAAGGTTTTCCACCATTATATAATAAATAATTGGTAAATTCAAGATTGGAGAGTGCGATCGTCCTATTGTACATCTGCGAGGCCTCCGTCTTGAGTCGGGATGGGGAATTTGGGGCGATCGAGATATGTGACACATCGTCCGTAGACCGATAGTCCGCAGAGACTGAAAATTGGCAGATGAGTCGATCGAAACATAAGATTCTGCCCGCTTTAGGTCATCTCGTCTGAGATGTTGCGAGTTATCATAGATATATGTAGCAATGCAGAAGATTTTGAATTTCTGGGTTCCATTTGTTGTAATTTCTATTTATATGATTCAAACGAACGTTCCTAATTCAGAAGAGCTATTAATTTCAGCTTTACTTGGGCTTACTTTACCTGGGCTTTTGCTGGCATACAGGCTGAATGTTTTTAATTCCTTAAAAAATATAAATGATAAATATAAAATTATTATACCTTCATTCTCAGTGCTTGTTTTTCCGTTCTTGTTTCCACTACTTTTGATTCACCCACTTCCTGGCTCTTTATCATCAGTTATTCCTGTTTCTACTTTTATAATTGGGCAATTATTAGCAGAAGCAAATAATAAAAAAATGAACTCCGATAGAGAAAAAGCTGCAATCCACGTACTTTATCGCAAATTACTCAGCAATTCTACGATAGCCAACGAAAACAAATCTCATATCAAAGATTTTAGAAAACACAAATCTTATGCCACACTACTAGACAAGCTAAAAAAAATGGAAGACATAAAAGCAGACTTAATTAAATTAGAAACTTTTCAGGGCCTAATCCCATTAGAAATGCAGTTGACTAATTCTCAGATATATACCTCGGCTTACTCATGTGAGAAATTAATTGACGATTTTAATACAAAACTCAACCAGCTCACAAAACTCAACCAGATAACAAGCGATGAAAAACAAGAATTTGAATTTTCTCCTCGCAAGAGAGATATTGTTGAGAGGCTATCAGAACATACAGACGATTTTTTAGAAGATGAGGCTGAATTTTCAAAGGCTGTGTATCCGATAACAGACTTTTTTATGTAAATACCTTAATGATTGCATAATGCCTAATACCAATTTTATGTGAAGTTGCATATAATAGAGAGATAGCTTTTATGGTGCGTTTATGAGTCGTAGTTTAAAAA